>NZ_JBQRUN010000006.1:0-267420 GCF_053485835.1 Thalassotalea fusca | reverse complement strand
GCACTAATTAAACCGTCGAAGAAATTAACGGTACTTATGGATCACAAAAAAATGTTGATTAGCTGTTTAGAATAAATTAAGGAATAGTTAGTTTATTGCAGACTTACAATTGATGATCTTTATAATTAGTACCCTTGTAAATAAAGGGTACTTTTAATGAACATTTTTAAAACAATTAAAATTAAAGGCATAGCTAAAAAATATAGAATCAATTTTAATAGCAGAATGGGGTTATCAGTTAATGGATTGTTAGTTAGTGACTTTGAGTACTTGTTGAGTTGGTATTCGAAAAACAAGCTTTCATCATTTTCTGATCGAGAATTACTGTACTTTCATCATGAGAGTATTTTTCATGAAATAAATGTCGATCTTAAAAATGACAATTTAAAAGAAGAAATAGCTTACCCTGTTAGTGTTAATAGAAATTTAGCTAAGTCAAAAATTATAGATTTTAAACTGATTGTAAGTACTTTAGTAACTTATTACTTGGCTGAAGTTAGGTGAAACGACTCGTGTATTTTTTAAGGAAAGTAATAACTATGCACAGGATTGATGCATAGTTATTAAGCTGAGGAGGTATTTATTCAATAGAAAGAACTGCTTTGGCCTCAGCTTTTTGAGCTAACATAGATTCTTCAGCAGAAGCGTTTAGCTTTACACTGGCTGACAATATCTGAAGCATTCTGTTTTGATTTACAAGTAACTCGGCCATCATGCGGTTATTCAGGTCTAAGCTTTCTTTCAGATCTTTGGTCTCTCCAACTTTAGCAATCCAATCACTTGTTTGTGCCATCTGCTTACCAGCCATATTGTATGTCGTTGTAGCAACGGATTGTGCATTACTAATGTTGCTAACTGCACGTGACGTTCTTTCGATAGAGCCACCTAAAACAGTTAGAGAATCAGCAGTTATAAAGCCTTTCATTCTGGCTTGAACTTTACTTC
Organism: Thalassotalea fusca; assembly: GCF_053485835.1. Classification (NCBI taxonomy): domain Bacteria; kingdom Pseudomonadati; phylum Pseudomonadota; class Gammaproteobacteria; order Alteromonadales; family Colwelliaceae; genus Thalassotalea; species Thalassotalea fusca. Next base: position 266,475 of record NZ_JBQRUN010000006.1, on the reverse strand, counting down.
TCTCAATGCCGTAAGCTGTATCTAAAGCTACGTCGTTAACATCCTCAAGTAAGTTAAACGTTTCTTGCCACTCAGTTGGTAAGTTTTCCCTTTGCTTTTTAAACATAGGATTATTAAACACCCGAGCAATTTCTCGTAACCCTCGAATAGAATTAAAGTGCTCTTTTCCTAGCTCAAGTTGCTTCTTCAAATTGATTAGTTGCTCATATTGATTTTGTAAGTCTTGGACTTGCTTAGTGTACTGTTCATACTGAAGCATTTGGCTTTCTAAATCGATGATTAAACCATTCACCATTTGGGTTAGGCTAGCAATATCAATGGTAGGTATACCTGATGATATTGCTTTAAAGCTAATAAAAAAAACGAAAGAATATAAGAATTTTTTCATTTTGCTATCTCCTGACCTCATTAGCCTGATTTGAATCTATACCTCTGAACCTGCCAGCTGCGCCCATTATGCTACGACCAGCTGAACGCCCCATGTTGATACCTTGTTGTAAAGATGCTCTCGAGTAATTAGCCATACCAGATATACTGCTTGTAGCTGATAGCGACATACCACCAGCGATAGATGCTGCCATTTCTTTAATATTTTTTGCGCCAATAACCATAAGCAAAATCAAACCCCACATAGGGGCTAGTTCTTTCATTCGATATGACTCAGCGTCAACCTTTAAGCTGTTGAGGTTGTTGTCTACAAGATTTCCAAATATAGCTAAATACGCAACGATAAGCATAAACACCATTTGGAAGCTTATTAGCTGTATAAACCAGCGCTCAAACCAACCCTTAGTTTTATCTGATAACAAACTTAGGAACATGAGTGGCCCGAAAGATAAAAGAACACCAGTAACGACTTTTGCCATTAGATAAATGGCGAATATTGTCACAGCATACGTTAGTGCTAGCGCGGTATTGACCCCTGATAGAAATATCCCTAAGAACATATTGTTGGCATCAGTGATCTTGTCGTTCAGTTGTATGATTTTGGTTGCTTGGTTATCCAATAAATGAGGTATTGATTGAAAGCCTGGTATAACTGTCTGAATTAAATTCATAGGCGTTTCAGTAAAAACACCATGAACCCAATAGGTGTAACCAAACGCATTTAACCCTAATGAAAAGATGATAAACAAGGTAAACACATGTCGAATAAACTCTTTCATAGATGCTTCAACTGCACCTCGCCAAATAGCAATGCCTAGCAAGGTTATGTAGAAAACAAACACTGGAGTGAAATACTCATACCCTTGAGAAAATATATTCGCTAATGAATCAGTGATCGCTGCATCAATGTTAGTAACAATAGATTTCTCTAATTCCTCGAAATTTAAGCTATTCATAATCACCCCTTACGTTTGTCTTTAAACGCTTTAAGGTTTTGTTTTTGGACTTCTATTAGCTCTCTGGCAACCCTGTTGTTTTCTAACTGCTCCTTTGAATACTGATGGCTCCTGTAAACATTGCCTTGGTTATCTAGGTGTAATGTTGCTGAAGTGATTTTCATTGATTTATCTATTACTTTCTTGCGCATATCCCAGTAAAAAGAGCTTTTTAAATCATCGGTCGTGGTATTAATTTCGTATTTTTTAAACCAGCTAACTTGTTTCTGCCACATTTGTTCGCAGCGCTTACCATCGTCACCCATAAACTCGATTATTTCTTGTTTGCAATCGTCTGGATATGGAAACATATCGAGTATCAAAGCATTTTCTACCGATAGGTAGCGCGTCAACGGGTGTTCTGCTGCTATTGCCTTTCCAAAGTTAGTTAACATCGTAGGGCTCATATAGGCAGCCCATACAATCATGCCGACAACAAATGTTTTTAAAAATTTATCCATAACTACTCCAATCTGCGTATATCAATAAAAATCTAAGTTGCATTATGTGATTTAAGCGTGATACAGTCAAATCTAAATTAATAAAAAATCGTTATAAATCAATTATATATACCGTATTTGGTAAGGTTGAACCTGAAAATGAAATGGCTTTTGGGAGAGTGCGATGTTTTTGGGAAGGGAATCCCACCACGGATAAGAAAACCAGGTGCAAGTAAGAATAAAAGTATTGTGGAAAAAATTTGGAGGGGACGTTATGAGCAGTACGTTTTTATCTAGAGAAGAAGTAGCAGAGTTGACAGGAGTAAAACGCAAAACTACTCAGTTAGAGCAATTAGCTAAGCAAGGTATTAAGTTTGTTTTAGGGAGAGATGGGCACCCGAAAGTGTTGCGAAAATCTATTGAAGATAGGTTAGGGGCTTTAAAACACAAAAGTGCTGAGCAAGAGCCTATACTTTTTAACAACGTATAGGAGACTTAGTTATGGGTAGACAGCGCTCAGCAGGAAACTTGCACTTGCCTAAAGGGATGATATTCAATAAAAAGGGAAGTGTTTATTACTACCGAACCTCAGGCCAAAAAGATATAAGGCTAGGCAGAACGTTTACTGAGGCGTTTATTGCTTATGAAGAGCTTACAGGGGCAATTTGTTCGTTAATTACCATGAACGATGTAATTAACAGGTATCTGGTTGATGTTTCTCCTAAGAAGGCTTTATCTACCCATAAAGAAGATCTGAGAATTGCCAAAAAATTAAGGGCGGCTGTTGGGCATTTTTTGCCTTCCCAAGTGAAAGCCAAACATGCTGTTCAGTATCTTCATCATAGAGCAAAAGAAGGCTCGCCAGTTGCGGGCAATAGAGAATACTCATTGTTGTCAGCTATTATGACTGCTGCATTTAATTGGGGAATTATTGAGGAGCAACCATTTCTAAAGGCAGGTATAAAGAAGAACCCTGAAAAGCCAAGAGACAGGTTAGTTACGGATGAAGAAGTTGCTGCATTTTTAAAACACGTTCCTGAGTGGCTACATTTATACATCCAACTTAAGTTAGCTACAGGATTGCGCCAAAGAGATATGCTACGCCTTGATAACACTCATTGGAATGCTCTAGAAGGGTTGAGAGTTGGTACTTCCAAAACGTCAGTTAGAATCAATTTTGAATCAACTCAGCACTTGTCTGATATTGTAAACGATATCAAAAGATTAAATGGTTACACATCAAGAGGAGCCAGAAAGTTTAAATGGCACTTTTTCATGAGTCGACTAAATAAGCCCTACACAGAGGGAGGGTTCGAGACCATGTGGAGACGATATATGGACAAGGCTATATCATCAGGTGATTTAAAAGAAAGGTTTCAAGAACGCGACCTAAGAGCTAAAGCAGCAACTCAATGTGAATCTTTAGTGCAAGCGTTTGAGTTATTAGGCCATAAAAACATTTCTACGACGAAAAAAATTTACAGAAGAGGGTACAGCAAGGTTAAACCGTTATCGCCTTATGATGACTCAGGCAATGAACAAAATATTGAAAAAAAATAATAATGTAGGCATTATCTGAAAAGATCTTTAAAGGACTAAAGATTTAATTCGCTAGGGAATATTATTGAGAATATAGCGGATTTTTGTAGGAAACAGTGCGTTTTGTAGGAAAGAAAAAAGCCCCAGCATTGCTGAGGCTCTTTGTAAATGGTGCCGACTGCCGGAGTCGAACTGGCGACCTACTGATTACAAGTCAGTTGCTCTACCAACTGAGCTAAGTCGGCACACAAAACTGTGTGCGGTAAAAGTATTCTTCTACGAATGTTTACCTTGGCACCGAATTAATGTTTTGTTGAGTAACATAAACACTAGTTCAAAATAATGGTGCCCAGAGGCGGAATCGAACCACCGACACGGGGATTTTCAATCCCCTGCTCTACCGACTGAGCTATCTGGGCGTGTCTCGGTAAGTTTGAATATCCACAAACGGGGATTTTCAATACAATTCCCAAATGCTCTACCGACTGAGCTATCTGGGCGTTTCTTTAAATCTTGCAGGTTTTCGGTTTTCGCCGTGTTGTCCTGAAGACGGGGCGTATTAAACTGTTTTTCGTTTCAACCGTCAACACTTTTTTTTAAAAAAATGTTTGTTTGGTGCTTTTTTCACCCTTTTGCCGTTTTAAAATGCTATTTGGTGAATTTTTTACCGTAAAACCTGCGTATTAACCTAAATCAGTTGTTATTTATTTTCTGGAACATAACCGTCAATTTTTGGTTCTATACCGTCAAACAAGAATTCAACCATCGCTTTTTCTAAAATTGCGCGGTCATCTGGGTTCATCATGTTCATTTTATTTTCATTAATTAACATGGTTTGCTTTTTTTGCCAGATTCCCCATGCTTCTTTACAGATGTTATCAAAAATACGCTTGCCTACTTCACCTGGGTATAATTGATAATCTAGTCCGTCGGCTTCTTTCTTGAGGTTTTGACAAAATACAGTTCTGCTCATCTTTAATGACTACCTTAAAATTAAACTTTATCTGCAACCAACAATGGGTCACAGGTTAATGGCGCTATCATATCATTTCTTGATTCTTTCGTGTCCATTTTTATCCGGACATTAAGTTGTAATAAAAGTGTACGGACGGCGTCCGACATTGTCCATCGGACAGTTGTTAAATGTGTCCGCGGACACTTTTTTAATCAGGTTAATTTTGTTTTTGTATGAAAAATATATATTTTTCAATGTGTTGGTGTTCTGTTGTTAAGTTGGCACGCTCGCTGCTGCTGTATAGGAAATTGTTAACGCGTAAGGATTTCACGTGATTAGAGATACTAGCCAACAAGACCAAATAGTAACAACAAGCAAAAGTAAGAAGAAGTGGGTTGCGATTGCAGCGATTTCGATTGCGGGAGTTGTGTTTGCAGGACAAGCGATGAGCCGCTGGTTGTCGGTTGATCATAGCGTGAGTAAAGCGCAAGTGCGATTTGCCACAGTCGAACGAGGCGATTTGTTTCGTGACATCTCAGCTTCTGGCAAAGTAGTCGCGGCTAATGCGCCGGTAGTTTATAGCGCAGAACAAGGATTAGTTACATTACGCGCTAAACCAGGAGACTTAGTAAAAGCAGATCAAGTGGTGGCTGTGATCAACAGCCCAATCTTAATGGCAGAATTACAACAACAGCAAACGGCGGTGCAGCGTATAAGTTCTGATGTTAATCGAGCTAAGTTAGATGCCAGACGTCAGCAATTGGCATTACAACAGCGTCTTGATGTAGCTAAAGTTGATTTATCAGCCGCAGAGCGAGAGTCTCGTCGAGCAACAATTTCTATTGAACGTGAGTTGATTAGCCAAATAGATTTTGAAAAGGCACAAGATGATTTAGCAAAATCTCAGCTGAGTTACTCACATGCTAAGCAAGAGGCCGATTTGGCAAAAGATACCTTGGCTTTTGAAATTGAGAATAAAACTTTAGAGCTTAAAACACAGCAATTAATGTTGTCTGAGCTAGAGCGTAAGATCAGAGAGTTAGAAATTCGTTCACCAGTAGATGGCATTGTCGGTAACTGGTTGGTTGAGCAAAAGGCAAAAGTTCAGCGTAACCAATCGCTAATGAAAATTGTTGATTTGTCGGCTTACGATGCAGAAGTTCAAGTGCCTGAATCATACGCAGACGAGTTGGGTTTAGGTATGTCGGTAGAGATCAATGTAGCAGGCAACATGCTTATGGGACAGCTATCGTCTATTTCTCCAGAGGTTAGAAACAATCAAGTTACCGCAAGAGTGAGAATTAACAGTGAGAACGACGTATCACTTCGTCAGAATCAGCGTGTTAATGCGCGCATTATATTAGAACAAAAAGAGTCCGTTCTTATGGTTAGACGAGGACAGTTTTATTCGAGTGGTGCTGGTAAAGTTGCATACAAGGTAAATGGTGACAATGCATTACGTATAGAAATTGAAAGCGGTGCGACCAGTATGAGTCATATAGAACTGCTAAATGGTGTAGAGGAAGGAGACACTATCGTTATTTCAAATATCGATGCCTTCGACAACAAGCCGCAAGTGTTTTTACGCTAAACAAATTGAATCAAAAATTAAACGTACAAGTAAAGAATTAAGGGAAAGGGGAATAATTATGTTACGCATGAAAGGTATAAATAAAATCTATCGTACAGATCTAGTTGAAACACACGCATTGAGAGAAATGGACCTGAACGTTGCAGAGGGTGAGTTTGTTTCGGTAACAGGGCCTTCGGGTTCAGGAAAAACAACATTCTTAAATATTGCTGGATTGTTAGAGAACATAACAAGTGGTGAATATGAATTAGATGGTCAAAGTGTTGTAGGTATGAATGACAAGCAATTGTCAAAACTGAGAAACGAGAAAATAGGTTTTATTTTCCAAGGTTTTAATCTAATTCCAGACCTTAATTTATTCGAAAATGTTGATGTGCCATTGCGATATCGTGGCTTTAGCGGTGCAGAGCGCAAACGTCGTATTGAAAATGCCTTGGAGCAAGTTGGCTTAGCGGCACGTATGAAGCACTTACCTTCGCAACTGTCTGGTGGTCAACAGCAACGTGTAGCGATTGCTAGAGCACTTGCCGGCGAACCTAGATTCTTACTTGCCGATGAGCCTACAGGGAATTTAGACAGCCTAATGGCAAGGCAAGTAATGGAGTTACTTGAAAAAATTAACAAGCAAGGGACCACCATCGTTATGGTAACTCATGACCCTGAACTTGCACGCCGTGCGCACCGCAATATTCAAATCGTCGACGGTCAAGTATGTGACTTCAAAATGTACCAAGGTGGTAGTGTGCTTGCTGATGAAGCAGTTAATGCTTAATAGGAGTTGATGATGTTTATTTATTATTTACAGCTGGCGACTAAAAGCCTTAAAAAGACAATGCCAAGTACCGTACTGATGATTTTGGCAATCGCATGTGGAATTGGCATTTCAATGACAGCATTAACGCTTAATCATGTACGTGGTAGTAATCCAATCCCTGAAAAAGCAGAGCAACTATATTCATTGCAATTGCAATCTTCAGGCAAGGATAGCACTTGGATGATGTCTGATAATATGCCTGTGCAGGTTACTTATCAGGATGCGATTAACATCATGAAAAGCAATCCGAATATACGTCATACAGGAATGTACAAAACGGGGTTCGCAGTACGTTCAATGGATCCTGAGTTTGCCCCTATGTTGTATTCGGCGCGTGTAACTAATCATCACTTTTTTGCCATGTTCAATGTCGAATTTCTTTATGGTGGAGCTTGGTCAGAAGGTGTCGATTTAAACCCTGATTATCAAGTAGTGATTAGCGACAAATTAAACCAAAAGCTCTTTGGTCGTGGAGATAACACTGGTAAGAACATTTTACTTGATAACAAGACATATCGCATCGTAGGTATCACAAAGGAGTGGTCTCCAGCACCTAAATTTTATGATCTGAATAACGGTTCATTCCAAAATGCAGAGCAAATATTTATTCCGCTTTCTTTGGCGCCGGTAGAAGAGTTTCCAAGTTGGGGTAACAACAATGGCTGGAAGCAAGAGCCGGTCAATAGTTTTAAAGAAAAAATGCAATCAGAAACTATGTGGTTCCAATACTGGGTTGAGTTGAACTCTTTGCAGGAAAAAGAAGAATTTGAGCTATATATTGCAGGATATATTGCAGATCAGAAGAAATTGGCACGCTTTGAACGAGATGATGCTCGTGGTGTACTTAAAAATGTTAATCAATGGCTAGAATACATAAATGTTGTGGGTAACGATAGCAATGTATTAGTAGGTGTTAGCTTTATGTTTCTTGCGGTATGTTTGGTAAATACAATCGGTTTATTACTTGCGAAGTTTCTAAAAAGTGCGCCAGAAGTTGGTGTACGTAGAGCGCTTGGTGCTACCAAAGAGCAGGTATTTATTCAGCATTTGGTTGAAGTTGGTTTGTTAGGATTAATTGGCGGTGTAGTTGGTTTGATATTTGCGAATATCGGTTTATCTATCTTACGCAGTCAATTCGATGGTTATGACGTTATCGCAACGATGGATTGGGTCATGTTAGCTGCCGCACCTGTTATCGCGATAACCGCAACAGTGCTAGCTGGTGTGTATCCTGCTTGGCGAGTATGTAAAACATTACCGTCAGTCTATTTGAAAACGCAATAAGGAGCTGAGCATGTTACAAATTAGTCCAATATTTAATGCCATGATGCGTAATAAAAGCAGTGTCATGTTAATCATTATTCAAATAGCCCTGACTGTTGCGATTGTCAGTAATGCTTCGTATATCATTACTGAGCGGATTCAACATATGCAACGTGAAACGGGGTTACCAGAAGAGCAACTGATAGCCTTCAATATGTTTTTCTTTGACAGTGATGTAGACATAACAGAGCAATTAGCGTTAGACGCTATTAAACTTCGTGAATTACCTGGAGTCATTAACGCGACTGCAGCTAACCAAGTTCCGTTGTCTGGCAATGGTGATTCATGGTCGTTTCGTGACAAATACGAAGTTGATGGTGCCAAAGATGGTGGAGCTACTGTATTTTACGGAGACGAAAATTTGGTGGATGTACTAGGTATCAATATATCGCGTGGCCGTAGCTTTACGAACGATGAAGTTATATATGAAAGAGATGGTATCCGAACACCTAGCGTAATTATTGTGACGCAAGCTATGGCTGACTACTATTTTCCGGATCAAGACGCATTAGGGAAAACAATCTATAACATGGATAACCCATTGCAAATTGTAGGTATAATTGACCAAATGCAAGGTCCATGGCTGAGTTCGGCAATGGTTGAACGAAGCGCTATTATGCCTTTGGTTACAGCGCCTACATTTAAGCGCTTTATCATTCGTGCTGAACCAAACGCAGTGGATAGAATTGTCACAGAAATTGAAGATGTTTTACTTGGACTCGAAAATCGACGTGTAGTACAGGTAGCGCAGACTTTGGTGGACATGAAAGCTGACTCTTATCAGGCCGACAGATTGATGACTGGAATGTTGGTAGTGATAATTTCAATTCTTGTTTTTATCACAACTTTGGGAATTTCTGGTATGGCAGTATTTAATGTGAATCGTCGCCGTAAGCAAATTGGCACCAGAAGGGCACTTGGTGCAAGCAAGGCCAATATTCTGAGCTATTTCATGACGGAAAGTGCGATATTCTCTGGCATTGGTATTGTGATCGGTGTTGCGTTGGCATTTGTATTGAACAATTTCTTGATGGACTATATGTCGTCATCTGCGCTATCGGTGAGTTTTATCGTAGGGACAATTGTCGGGGTTGTTGTTATTAGCCAAATAGCGGTGTTTATTCCTGCGCGTAAGGCTGCCAGCATTTCTCCTGCGATTGCTACGCGCTCAGTGTAAGAGTAATAATATCGCTTAAGGTTGAACAAGAAGAAGAGCTATTAGCTCTTCTTTTTATTTTCAATAAGTTATAGCTTTTCTTCGTGGCTTGCTCTACCTGCCTACATAGCATAGAGTAACGCACAGAAAATAAGGCTGAATAGCTAATAAGAATGAAGTGAAATCTACCTATGGAAAAGATCCTTGTCGTTGATGACAATCAATCTGTTTGTCGCGCGCTTACCATTTTACTGGAATTACATGACTTTGAGGTTGTGTGCTGCAATTCACCAAAAGAAGCCTACAACATTGTAATGTATCAGCGTATTTCGTTGGTTATTCTCGACATGAATTTTACCGAAGACACTACCAGTGGCGAAGAGGGCGAAGAAGCTTTTTATCAGTTAAGGAGTTTGCAGCCAGATCTTCCGGTAATTTTGCTTACCGCATGGACAGAGTTAACCAAAGCGGTTGATTTAGTTAAAAATGGTGCAGCCGATTATCTGGCTAAGCCTTGGGATGATAATAAGCTGGTTGTCACTATAAAAAATCTGGTCGAGATAAGTGATCTTAACCAGAAAAATGCAGTGCTTGCGAGACAAAACAGAGAACGAAATTGTGCAAATGCTGGCGCTAACTTGTGTGGTTTAGTATTCGCGAGTACAGCCATGCAAAGGCTGATCGATATGAGCATACAAGTCGCTAAGTCAGATGTTTCTGTGTTAGTGACTGGCCCAAATGGTGCGGGTAAAGAACGCATTGCCGACATTATTCACGCTAATTCTACACGACACAACAAGCCTTTTATCAAAGTCAATGTCGGTGCATTGCCCGCTGATCTAATGGAAGCCGAGCTATTTGGTGCTGAAGCCGGTGCGTATACAGGTGCAACCAAGCAACGCATTGGACGGTTTGAAGCGGCAAATGGCGGCACATTGTTTTTAGATGAAATTGGTAATTTGCCTCTTTCTGGGCAGGTTAAATTGCTCCGTGTGTTACAAACGGGAGAGTTTGAACGTTTAGGAAGCCATCAAACGATTAAAGTGGACGTGCGGGTCGTTAGTGCAACTAATGCAGATTTGAAAGCTGATATTTCTAGCGGCGCATTTCGTGAAGATCTTTATTATCGATTGAACGTCATTGAATTGAATTTACCGCCGCTTAATCAACGTACTGATGATATTGCACCATTGATAAACCATTTTACTCAATCAAACAAACCGCTTTCTAAAATGGCTGAACAAGCGTTGTTAAATCATGCATGGCCGGGAAATGTGCGAGAGTTAGAAAATGCCTGCCAACGCGCTATGCTATTTGCAAAAGATGAAGAATGGCAGCCTGAAGATTTTGGACTGAGTGCAAGCCATGACTCATCTAGTCCAATTGTAGCCAACTCCTCGTTCGTATTATCGCAAGATGACCTAAGTAAAGAAGCAATAGAAGAATGTATCAGCGAAAATGGTGGTGTTATTAGTAGGGCGGCTAAGCAACTAGGGTTGAGCCGTCAGGCGCTTTATCGTCGTATGGAAAAATATGGGATAGATAAGTAATGTTGCAATCAGTTAGAGCTAGGCTAATTGGCATTACCGTTATTGTTAACTTACTCAGTAATTTAGTTATTTTCGAATTACTTGGTGGTGACGATTATCTTCTTTTGACTCTTGTGAGCATTTTTACTGCTGCTTTTTGCCTCGCGATTACTTGGTTCGGCTACGCGTATTTGTCTGAACGGTTTCAAGCGCTTGAAATTGGCTTGCTGAACTTTAAAGATAATGAATTTTCGTCGGTGATAAATGAAGAAGGAAATGACGAGTTTTCGAAATTATGCGCTTTGTTCAATTCAGTTTCAGCTAGCTTACGTGCCGAGAAGCAAAGCATTTATCAACGTGAACTCTTACTAGACAAAGTGATTGAAAGCTCGCCTATTGTTATGTTCCTGGTCGATGATGATGGCTATTTTGTCTATTCAAATAGTGCAAGCCGCCATTTGTTGTTTTCAGGAAAAAAGCTTGAAGGTCATCAATTTTCTGACGTAGTAAAGCGTTGGCCAGAGAGTTTGCAGCAAGCAATTAGCAAGCAAAGAGACAGCTTATTTAGCATTGAAAAAGACAAAGACAGTGAAACTTGGCACTTATCTACTGGCCGCTTTGTTTTAAATAGCCGTAGCCACACGCTATATTTGTTAAAGCAAATGACAAAAGAGTTGAATCGTCAAGAAGTAGAAGTGTGGAAAAAGGTCATCCGAGTGATCAGTCATGAACTTAATAACTCCCTTGCGCCAATTTCCTCTGTGTCGCATTCTGGCAATATGATTGCCGAGAAAATTGGCAATGACAAACTGGCATTAATATTCGACACCATTAAAGAACGTGTTGAGCATCTTAATACCTTTATTTCTGGTTATGCAAAATTTGCAAAACTGCCTATTCCAGTTATTGCTCAAGCGAGTTGGGGTGATTTCATTAGCAAGTTGCAGCAGCAAGTACAATTTAAAATATTAGGTACACTACCTGAGAAAGTCGCATATTTTGATTTGGCGCAGCTTGAGCAAGTCATGATAAATTTGCTCAAAAATGCCCATGAATCAGGTAGTTCACCGGAAGAGGTTGAATTACAAGTCTCCGAAAATCTATATGGCTTTGAAATTGTCGTACTGGATCGGGGGACGGGGATGTCAGAACAAGTGCTAAAAAATGCATTAGTCCCATTTTATTCGACTAAACAAACAGGAACAGGGTTAGGGCTAGCGTTGTGTCGTGAAATCATTGAAGCACACGAAGGAAGAATTGCTATTCATAATCGCCAATCTGGAGGGCTGGAGGTAACCTTATTCTTGCCGCACATTCATTCTGATACTGGTTAATGTCACGTTTGATTATTTTTATAAAAATGTTAAGTTTGGGCGTTGGACAAATATAAGGAACAGTTAACTTATTCATCGACAGTGAAAACTTCATGTTTAAATTAAATCAAGGAGAGAATTTTGAACAAAAGCTTATTTTTATTCATTGCGTTATTTATTACGGCGTGCGCAACAACTAAAGAATCAATTACGCCACAAAAATTAGTCGATTTATCAAAACCAGAACAGCAAGAGTTACTTGCCCAATTTTGGATGCCTAAGGTAAAAGTTGAACCTAAATACCCTTCTAAAGCAAAACGAAGAGGCGAGTCTAGATGTTTGGATATCGTGTTTTCAATCGATAACGAAGGTAAAACACGCGGATACACTGTAAGAAATGCTGTGCCAAATGATGAATTCGTTAAAAATGCTGCTAGAGCTATCGCACATTGGCGCTGGCAAGTGAGCAAAACCAATCCTAAGAGGGTGGCGGTGATCACGTCAACACAAATAAATTTTATTGCAGAGCCTGAACCTAGAGTAGACATATTTGGCAAGTGTGTGTGATTGCCAAGCGTACAGTGTAATTGATGCGTTGTAGCATCAATGTGACGTGCTTTTTTGTATGACGATCGAAAAAGTGATTAATTTTTGTTTTTCATATTTTACGTAATGCTCATTAACATTAAGCACGTATTTAATAATCAGGAAGTTTATTCGTAAAATGAAATTAACTAAATATCTGCTATTGGCAACAAGTTTACTTACCATATCAGTCTATGGCGCGCTTTCTGAAGTCAAAGAACCTTTGAGACTCTATGCTTTAAATTGTGGCACGATTGATGTGTCCGATATGCGTGATTTGTCGGACAATGGCCAATACGATGGTGAATCAGTAAGTTTAGTAAATCCCTGTTTTCTAATTCGACACGAAAAGGGGGATTTAATATGGGATACCGGCCATATAGATTCATTGGCAGAGAGTTCAAATGGCCAAATAAGTGGTGTATGGCATAGCAAAATGCAAGTTAAGCTAGAACAGCAATTGGCTCAATTACAACTTGAACCTAAAGACATCGAATATCTTGCGTTGTCGCATATCCACCCAGATCACTCAGGGAATGCGAACCTATTTTCTCACTCAACTTTTTTGGTAAATACACAAGAGCGTGCATACATGTTTTCTGACAAAATTAAATCATATTTTGGCAGCTATTATGCAGAACTAGAGAGCGCCAAAACAATTACATTCGAAAACGAATATGATGTATTTGGTGATGACAGCGTTGTGATAACAACACTGCCGGGACATACGCCGGGTAGTTCAGTGCTATTGGTTAGATTGGCAGAAACTGGGAATGTCTTGCTAACTGGTGATTTGTACGTACACGCTAAAGGCAGAGAGCTGAATACAATGCATAGGTACAATACCGACAAAGCAGAAACCCTAAAATCCAGAGCAAAATTCGAAGCATTGGCGAAAAAAGAGAATGCTCGTATTATTATTCAGCACGAAAAATCAGACTTTGAATCGTTGCCTAGCTTCCCTAGTTACTTGAACTAATTGAGCAAATAAGGGTTTGGTTGTGAAAATAATCAAAAGTTTATTAGCAGTGTGCTGTTGCGCTATCTTGCTGGTGTGTAATGCAAGTTTCGCAACAGAAGACTTGCTAGAGTTACGTTATACGATATCTGATAGTGATAAAAATATTGATGGGCTTGATAACCCAAGAATGGCGAAGTTTTCTCCTGATGGTTCAACGTTATTTGTTGTTAGCGGTGATGATAATTCTTTAGCAATATTTGATGTACACGCTAACGATTCTTTAGCGCTAAAACATATTTATAAAAACAAAGCATTTCCACAATATAGACTGGAAGGCGCTTCAGATGTTGCGGTACTGAACGACGGGACAAAGGTATTAGCAACGAGCTTTTATGATGGCGCTCTATCCGTATTTAGTAAAAATAAAGCGGGCGAATATCAGTTTTCTCAATCAATTAGCGATAATTTGTCTGCTGAACGCGTGTTTATCAGCAAAGAATCTATCGGAAAGCTAGATACTTTAGGCTTACTTGGAGCGTGGGAAGTCGCTAAATCGTCCGATGGACGGCAAGTGTTTGTTGCCAGCTATATGAGCAATACTATTGTTCTTTTCAAAGTTACAGCTGATGGCGAAGTTCAATTCGATAGAGCTATAACATCGGATTTTAGTAGTGACATTGATCTCGGTAATCCGGTAAGTATTGTTTATTCAACGGCTAAGTCCGAATTAATTGTTGCAGGGTTTGAAAAGCATAAAATTACCGTTTTATCTCAATTACCCTCTGGAAAATATGTTGTAAAGCAGCAGATAGAAAATGACAAAGTTGGCGTAAAAAATTTATTAAACCCTCAAAAAATGATTTTGTCTGATGATGGAAGCTTCTTATATGTGGTAAGTTCAGGGAGCAATGCTATTGTAGCCTTTAAGCGTATCAATGGGCAGTTTGAGTACTTGCAATCTATTACAAACGCCGATATTGGTTCAGGGTTGGCGGGCGCTGGTAGTCTCGCTATCTCGAAGGAGCAACAGTACTTGTTTGCTGCTGGTGAAAGTGATTTAGGCTTACTTATATTTGATATTGCTAATGACGGCCAGCTTTCGTTCAATCATAAGTTCACAGGTGATGCTGACAACATGCTTGGCGGAATTTCGTCTATCAACCTTTCATCAAATAGTGGAAAACTTGTATTAACGATGGCCGCAAAGGATACGCTTCACATTCTTGCGCTCAAAGAAAAAAAAGCTCCGTAAAATGGAGCTTTCTCTTTTTGAAACTTTGACCCGTCCTAAATAAGTGTCAACCTATATCAGGACAACACACTTTGAAAGGATCAGTCTATTAAACCTAAAAGTTCAAGCCTTTCTTTTGCTAGAGTATATCTAGCGCGGACATCATCAATTTGCTGTTGAGTTAATTTCTTACCCAAGGTACGAAGCCCTCCGGCATCATCATTATGGTGAACTCCAAAAGCAAACTTAAGATATTCCAAAAGCAACGGTTGAGCATCAAGATATGATATGGAATTCATAGCCTGAGAAATTTTGTTTGCCTCAGCCCACTCTCCATTATTAACATACTCCTGCATAGTTACGCTTGCTTTGGGAAATATACAACCTACACCTGTAATTCCACCGCACGCTCCAGCAAGTCCTGCATGTACAGTTACAGTATCAACACCTGCCAATATTCTTAAATCTTTGTTCTCTAGCATCAGCGTTTCTATAACTGAAACATCTGTAGTCGATATTTTGAGAGCAGTCACTTCAGGTAGAGCAGCAAGTCTTTTAAGAATATCTGTTGAAAGTGCATGATACCCGGCTGCATCTGGGTTGTTATAAGGCATAATTGTTACGCCTGCTTCTTTTGCTGCGGTTGCAGAAAGCTTATAGTACGCATACATTTCTTCATCAGAAGGAGCTTCCTTAGTTTTTGGTGGCATCACCATTACTGTATCTACTCCAACCGTCGCTAGTTCTTTAACGATTTTGGCAAGCTCTTCTTTAGTTTCTGCCGCAGCACCACTGATTAATGGCACATTGAATTCTTTAGCTACAACAGAAAGGGCTTTAAGTAAAGAAAGACGCTGTTCAGAGCTTAGGTAGCTATTCTCACCTAGAGTACCAGAGCCGACAAGTCCACCCATTCTGCTGCCACCTTTTCCTTGAACTCTTAAAATATCTGCAGCGTATTTTTGTGTTGCATCAAAGTCAATTTCAAGGGCACCAGATTCTGACTCTTTAAGCCATGTAAATACGGCTGGCATAACCGTATATCGCCAATCTGTACTAATTTTTTCCATCATGTTTCCTATTATCAAAACAGTATTGTATACATTATACCAAATAAAATTCATAAGTTAAATTGTCTTTTATACTTAGGAGGTCTAAACCCTCCCGTACGGTATATCGAAGGCAATGATAACGGTCAAAAATGCGAGCAATATCATGTAGGAAGTCGCCTTATTTGTAACGAGCCCATATTAGTACTTTTTATTTAGCTGAATAGTAAATTAGTTTTCTTTGTTTCATAGCAACGTACTCCTTGTTTGAGGATAGTGTTGCATCGACCAAAAGTTGTCACCCAAGAATGAAAAGTTAAGCAGTATCTCTTCGATCAATCAGTCGAATGATGGTAAGTACTTAGTTGTTACTTCTTCGAAAGAGGATAAAGTTCACCTAATTAAGTTCAATTAAATAACGTAAGCTCAGCAGTATGTTTTGTAGTAGATACATAAATTGTGATGGCGTCTATAATTACTCGTCATCAAGCCAACGTCCTTTGATGGTGAGTATTTCGTCTAAACTTTCTTCAAGTAGCTTGACCAATTTGGGGTCAAAATGTTTGCCACTTTGATCGCGCATAAAATCCATGGTTTTTTCTATGGTCCAAGCTTCTTTATACGGACGTTTGCTCGTGAGAGCATCGAATACGTCGGCTATCGCTACTATTCGTCCTTCTAGGGGGATATTATCGCCTTTTAGACCATGTGGATAACCTGTACCATCCCATTTTTCGTGGTGGGTGAGGGCAACTGATTTAGCCAGCCTTAGTAATTCAGAGTCAACTTCACCGATTATCTCCGCACCTATTTCTGGGTGTTGTTTCATAATGTTGAATTCGGCATCTGTAAGCTTTCCGGGCTTAAGCATTATGTGATCAGGAATACCTATTTTACCTAAATCATGCATAGGGGCTGCGTGCAGTAGGTCATCAGCCTGTTTTTCTGAAAGACCATACGCGAGTGCCAGTACTTTTGAGTAGTGACTCATGCGCATAACATGAGCGCCAGTTTCATTGTCTTTGTATTCAGCAGCACGTCCAAGTCTTTGTATGACTTGAAGTCGAGTTATCCTTAAGTCATCGGCAATAGCCAACGATAAATGTGTTTTCACTCTTGCACGCACAATCGCTGGAGAAATCGGTTTAGTAATATAATCAACACCTCCCGCTTCAAACCCTTCTGTTTCGTCTTGCTCGTCGTTAAGTGCGGTGATAAAAATTACTGGGACGTGTTTAAGTTCAGCGTTTAATTTGAGCGCTTGGCATACTTCAAACCCTGTTTTTCCTGGCATCATTACATCAAGCAATATCAATGAAGGAAGCTCGGTTTCTGCCAAACGTAGCGCTTCATCACCATTTTTTGCGAACACTAAGTGGTAGTCGTTTTGAAGAATATGTTTAAGCACACGAAGGTTTGCTGGTTCATCGTCCACGAGAAGTAGTGTTTGTTTATTGTTGGCACTTAAGTTCATACTTCGTCCACTTGGTTGTTCAATTGTTCAAGTATCGCTTGTAAAGCAGTTTTCGCTTTTGCAAATTCGAAATCATCCAAGGATTGCATGACTTCTTCTACTAATTCAGTATATGAATGAATTCTTAGTTTTTCTAAAGCGCCAAGATCATATTCGTCGTACGTGTGGTGAGAAACAGCTGATATGAGTGATTGAATATGAGATCTCATTTCTTCAACATCTATCTCGGGTTGCTGAGAAGGTGATGGATTAGGTTGTCTATCAACTACCGCCACAAGTTCTTTGACAGCATTCGACAGTTGAAGAGTTAAGGGGCGAATTTTATCTACAGGCGTCGTTTCAAGTTGCGCAAACAATTGTTGAAGTGTTGCTAGGGCTAGATTGCCAGTTACGCCCTTGAGTGCGTGCGCTAATTTCGATAGTTCGCTAGTATTGTTAGTGTCTGCAATTAACTTAAGTTGTTCACAGTAGCTTGGCCATTGCCTTGTAAATTTCCTTATCTCCTCGAAATATCGCTCTTTACTCCCCCAGATTTTTTCACCTTTGTTTGCGTTGACTAATGTTGGTGTTAGATCAGTTGAATCGGCATGCGTGAGTGCATTCGTGTTTTGCTCCGTTACGCCAAAGCCTAACACTCTGGCAATTTCTGCCATTAAAGCACTAACATCAATTGGCTTATAGGCAAAGCCATCCATGCCTGATTCCTGCGCAGCTATTTTGTCTTGTTTAAGTACGCTTGCTGTTAATGCAATAATTGGCATTCGTTTCAGGTTCTTGCTGTTCTCTAGTTCTCTTCTTAATCGAGTTGCTTCGAAACCATCCATTACCGGCATTTGTAAGTCCATCAGAACAAGGTCTATAGGCTCCTTTGCCATAATATCAAGCGCAGCCTGGCCATCTGTGGCGGTTAATACCTGATGTCCACCTCTAGTGAATATCGCTTCAATTAGCTCACGGTTTTGTGGAAAGTCGTCAACAACCAAGAGGGTGAGCTTGGGTAATTCAAAATCGCATTTGGCTTGAATTGTGTTTTGTTCTTCTTGGCTTAGTTTAAGTGGTATTTTAAAGGAAAAGGTACTGCCTTTATTTGGTTCACTTCGTGCGGAAATATCACCACCCATCAATTCTACGAGCTGTTTGCTTATTGTTGTACCAAGTCCCGTTCCACCATAGATGCGGCTCATCGTCTCATCTGCCTGAGTAAAGGCATCAAATACCTGCGCCAGTTGCTTATCAGTCATACCGATACCAGAATCTGAAACTTCGAACGTAACCCAATTTGCTTGTTTAGAAAAAATTCTAACTTTAACAAAACCTTGTTTGGTGAATTTAATCGCATTGCCGACTAAGTTTGTTAGCACTTGATTGATTCTTTCTGGAGCGCCTTGAAAATGGCTGGGTAATTCCGTATCTATCTCTACGGTTAAATCGAGTTTTTTCGCTTTTGCTTGCAACCCTAAAGTTGAGACTACTGAATCGACTTCGTTGGTTAGACAAAATGTGCGTAGCTCCAAGGCTAGCTTTCCTTTGTCTAATTTTGCACTGTCTAAAATGTCGTTTAGAAGATGGAGTAACGACTTAGCAGACTGATTTATGGTTGATACTTGCTTGGCTTGCTCTTCGTTTAGTGGAGAGTCTAGTAAGAGATCGCTAAACCCAATAATTGAATTCATCGGCGTTCTGATTTCGTGGCTCATGTTAGCTAAGAAGGCAGAGCGGGCTGCAGCTGCTTGCTCAGCTTTTTCTTTCGCTAACACAATATCTTGTTCCATCACTTTTCGTTCAGTGATGTCCATGATGAATCCATCAAGCCATACTTCACCGCTAATTTCATTTTCAATGTAATTACCATGTTCAAACAGCCAACGAATTTCTCCATCTCTTCTGATTATACGGTATTCCAGTGAAAAGCTAGGTGGTTGAACTAAGGCCTCAATAGTTGCTAGATCGTCTGGATGATAAAGCTCGGAAAAGTATCGTTTAGGCGTTGGCAATTCAAATTCTTTAGATTCATAACCTGTTATCTGTTCTACTGCTTCACTTATGTATACCATTGGCCAGCCTGCTTCATCTTTGCAGCGATAAGCTATACCGGGGATATTGCTAATGAGTGAGCGGAATTTGGCTTCATTTTCTTTTAAAGCTCGTTCCATTTCCTGTCGTGTTGTCAGATCCGAAATAAAGCCAACGAAAAAATCGCGTTCATCTTGGCGCACGTGTCCAATACTCAGCTTGACAGGGACAAGGTGACCATTTTTGTGAAGCGCATTAACTTCTCTGCCAATGCCGATGATCTTAGCTTCTTTTGTTTGCAAGTAGCGCGTTATATAGCCGTCGTGTTCTGCGTGAAATGCTTCAGGCATAACTATTTTGACGTTATTGCCTATTAGCTCATTTGGCGTCCATCCGAGGATTCCTTCAACCGCTTTGTTTGCCCCACCAATGATACCTTTTTCGTCAATTGCGATAATGCCATCGACCGCAGTGTTCATCATTGCTGTTACACGATCTTCATTGGCTTTTGCCTGTGCGGTGCTGTCTTTATACTTGTATAGAAGGTTAACGATTAAGACGATGGTAATAATAAATACTGTAGTAACTGTTACCCCCATTGCCAAATAGAGTGAAATTTCTGCTGGCTGTTCTGAAAGCTCTAGTCCAGGAGGCCTAACAAATCTTGCTGCTGCCATTCCCGTATAATGCATACCAGAGATAGCAAACCCCATGATTGAGCCAGCCACTATATTGCTTTGAATTGGCGAAAGCGTGAGTTTTTTAACTTTTGTTAAACCAAATCGAATCCATAGCGAGAGCATCGCCAAACCTACGGCGATAAAAATGGATAGTAAGAATATAAATGGGTCGTATCTAAGTAAGGGAGCCATTTGCATTGCGGCCATCCCCATATAGTGCATAGTGCCAATACCTGCGCCTACTAATACACCACCAATGAATATTTGCGAAAACCGTATGCTAGGTTTGATTAATAAATTTAACGCTATCCATGAAGCGAGAATACTGGGAAGTAATGAAAATGCAGTGAGCCGCCATTCGTAATCTACTGCGGTACAAAGTTCAAATGCAAGCATTCCTATGAAATGCATTGACCAAACACCGCCACCTAATGCGATGCTACCTGTTAGCAATGTTATGTGCTTTCGCATAGGTGAGCGGCTAACCATTGCTTGATTAGCTACTTGAAACCCCATAAAAGAAGCGAAAATAGCGATAAGAATTGAAAGTGTTACAAGTGCTGGATCGTATTGACCGGAAATGAGAATGCTTTCTGAAGTATATTGAAAATAATTGGCTAAAAACTCATTCATGGGATTGAGCGACCTTATACTACTTAATTAGTTCTCTTAGTATCGGCTTAACAAAAGAATTTTTAAAGGAAAATTAATATCTTTTGTCTACTCAACTGGCCATGTGTAGAGTATATATATTCAATAAACTAGCCCATAAAAACTGCCTAATTAAGAATGTTTGTCTTTAGGCTAACGTGTTTATTTCTTCAATTATTTTACACGTAGAGGCTGCCAAGCCGATTTCGTTCGCTAAATTAAGCTCGAACCAGTCTGTTGTTTTAGGTAATTCTTGACTGGCTTGCGTATTGTTATCCTGATCTTTTCTAGTCAAGTAGCGAGGTTGGGAATTTTCAGCAATGAGGCTGGCTGTACTATCATCCACTCGCTGGCAATCAATCAATATTGGCGTTATGTCAAAGTGATAGTGGCTAAATGTATGTCGAAACTCTGTTAGCTGTGTACGGTTTAGCTCTGCTAATCCAAGCGTAGCAAGTAGTGGCGATATTTCATTTAGCGTTTGCGTTTCAAGAAAACACCACAGTCCTCCCCAAATACCACTCGGCGGGCGCTTTTCTAACAACACTTTATTCGCCACACGAGGAACCAACAAATAGGCTGATTTTTCTGGGGTTTTCTTTTTAGGTTTTTTCTGAGGAAACAAAGTTTGTTGCTCTGTTGCCTTTGCTAAGCAATTTTCTGCCACAGGACATTCACCACATAACGGCTTAGTACGAGTGCAAACTGTTGCACCTATATCCATCATTGCTTGGTTGTAAAACTCAACGCCTTTACTTGGCGTAAGTTTTTCGGCAATAGGCCACAGTGCTTTTTCAAATTTAGCTTGTGCATTGTGTCCTTCAACCAAATAGTAGCGAGCTAATACCCGCTTTACGTTGCCATCAAGAATGGCGTGAGGTTGCTTAAGTGACAAACTTAAAATTGCCCCCGCTGTTGAGCGACCAATTCCCGGCAATGCTATCACTTGCTCGATGTCTGTTGGAAATTCACCATTGTGGTTTTCAGAAATAATCTTAGCTGCTTTATGCAGATTTCTGGCGCGGGCGTAGTAACCTAGGCCTGTCCAGTGATGAAGTACAACATCCTCGTCTGCATTGGCTAAATCTGTAATCGTTGGAAAACTTTCCATAAAACGCAGATAAAATGGAATTACTGTTGCTACCTGTGTTTGTTGCAACATGATCTCAGAAATCCATACGCGATAGGGTGTTTTATTTTGCTGCCACGGCAAGTGTTTTCGGCCCTGCGCGTGGTACCAACTTAGTATTTGGTCGCCAAATTGCTGTGCTGATTGCTCGGTGATATGTGTGATAATTTGAGTTGAATTTGTCATAGCGGCGACAGTGTAACGAATGACTTGGCTAGAGACAATGATTGCTGCTCGGGATTTTTCTGGATAAAATTCGTTTTTATCACTATATTCTCGCCAATCATTTTTGCGCATTTAGCGCATGGAGACAAAACTAAATGAAAGTTGATGCAAAAAACCGTAATAGACGATTACGTAAAAAATTACGTGTAGATGAGTTTCAAGAATTAGGCTTTGACGTAGCATGGAAACTAAGTGATGACGTAGATGGTGAAGCTATTGATAATTTTATCGACAAGTTCTTCGATGAAGTTATCGACCCCAATGGCCTTGGTTTTGGTGGTGAAGGTGACACAATCTGGCATGGTTTGGTTTGTACACAGAACATTGGTAAATGTACTGACGAGCACCGTAAACAGGTAGAAGACTGGTTAAAAAACAATGGTGCAACTGCAGTATCTGTTAGTGAGTTGTACGATGTTTGGTGGGCAAACTAAGCCTGATACCAAGTTGATTAAATATTTAGTCATATTGGTATAACTGCACTTTTAGTGGAAAACTGTGCAAATATTTTTGGTTATTATTTGAGTTTATCAATTGAAACTTGGATAATACGCCGCCCGTTTTTATAGTAAGAATTGTTATGACCGAAAGAACCCATAAAACCATTGAACAAGCAGCGCAAGAAGGCAAATACATTCGTAAGGTCCGTAGTTTTGTGAAACGTGAAGGCCGATTAACGAAAGGACAAGCACGTGCATTGGAATTGTATTGGGATACCATGGGACTCAATCATGAAGATGGCATGATTGAGCCTGAAACGCTTTTCGGTAATAGTAACCCTATCGTGCTTGAAATTGGCTTTGGTATGGGTAAGTCATTGGTTGAAATGGCAAAAAATGCACCAGAATTAAACTTTATTGGTATTGAAGTTCACCGTCCTGGTGTTGGTGCATGTATCGCACTTGCACAAGAAGAAGGGGTTACCAACCTTAAAGTTTATGAGAATGATGCGATTGAAATTTTAGCTGATTGTATCCCCAACGATTGTTTGACTACAGTTCAGCTTTTCTTCCCTGATCCGTGGCACAAGAAGAAACATCATAAACGTCGCATCGTGCAACCTGAGTTTGTTGAAACGATCCGTCAAAAACTAAAAGTTGGTGGTGTTTTCCATATGGCAACTGACTGGGAAAACTACGCAGAATGCATGCTTGACGACATGAATGCTGCACAAGGTTACAAGAACTTATCAGAAACAGCTGATTATGTACCGCGCCCAGATTCAAGACCACTAACTAAATTTGAAAACCGTGGCCAACGTTTAGGGCATGGCGTGTGGGATATTCAGTTTACTAAGCTTTAAATTCGTACGGGGGTAGAGTCAAGAAAACTCTGCTCCCCACTTTGAATTTAAGCTAGTAAAACAGTTTATTGACTCTGATCCCTGATAGATTCAAAACTCTCTAAATCTGCCAAATAAGCCTGTTCTATATGGAATAGGTGCTGACAATGGCGAAATTTGTTGTTATCTATCAACCATTGTTTATCGATTACTTCAAACTTCAATGCCGCCTGCACTATACGACTCTTATACTGGCACCAGTAAAATTGTGCTGCTTGCTGGTGGCACTCATTATTGGGAAATAAATCACTTCGAGTCTGTTCAAGGTGATTATTTAGAGCTTCAATAACTTGTGGTTTTAGCTGGCCTTCTATCTCTCTTTTGAAGCGAGTAAATTGTTTGGCACGGTATAACTGCCATGCCATCCAGATTAATATTAAACTTGCGAGTAAGGCTAAAAATTCCACTAGGTACTTCTCAAATACTAAACTAGTTACATAGTAAATTAATCCATGGCAAAAGTGTACGGTATTGTCGTTATGAAGTGCAGGATTTCCTTTGTTACATTACACTTTCATAAAAGGGGCTAATTTATTTTTCATATGTTTGGAAATTGGTATCGCGCATTGGTGAATTTACATTCAGGCTTGATGATTGTTAGTGCGTTGATGCTAGGCAATATTGCACCTGCTAATGCGCATGAATATTTGAAATCAGCATCAGATAATATTACGCATATTATTCTGGGTACGACCAACGAACCTGAAAGTCCACTATTCCAAGAAGCCGAATTAATCCTCACAGAAGTTTTTCATGACCTTGGCTATACCTTTGAACTACAGTCGATCACGGGAGCTCGGAGTTTATTCTGGGCGAATAGCGGTAAAATTGACGGTGTTGCGTTTCGTGTGGCCAATCTCGATGCACAAGCTTATGGCAATTTGAAGCGGGTTGATACGCCAATTTTTACTATTTCCCAGTCAGTCATTAGTCGTCAGCCAATGGTCATTGATGGCTGGGCAAGCATGAGTGAATACGTAATCGCATATGAGCGTGGTACTATATTCATTGAAGAAAAATTAGATATGTTTAAAGATGCAATCATGGTGTCAACGAGTAGTCAGGCGCTAGGTATGGTGCAGTTAGAGCGTGCAGATGTGACGATACTCAATGAAAAAACAGCAAAAAAATTGTTTGATAAGAATGAATTACACCTATCAACGTTAGTCATTAATCAGCCGCCCATTACTCAGATTGTCTTGTATCCATATATCAACGAAATAAAGCACCCAGGGCTTGCCGATAGCATTGCCGAAGTGTTGGCGGCTAGAAACAATTAATCCTGAACATATGTCGCGTTTTCATGTTCAAGTAACGCAGCTTTAAACTCAACGCCACCTGCATAACCAGTTAATTTGTTGTTACTACCAATTACCCTGTGACAGGGAATAATTAGTGCAATTGGGTTCGCACCGTTTGCGCCGCCTACTGCGCGCACAGCTTTTGGGTTGTTTATATGTTTTGCTAACCAGCCATAACTGCGCGTTTCTCCGAATGGAATTTCTAACAGCGCCTGCCAAACTTGTTGCCTAAATGCGGTGCCTTCTGGAGCGAGTGGCAAATCAAATGATTTGCGCTTGCCAGTGAAGTATTCATCAAGCTGTTTGCTCACCTCTTTAAATAATTCTGGATTTTCTTGTTTCTCTATTGGTTCGACAATTGGAGCACTACCACGTTGAAATGCTAAAGCTGTTATCCCTTGCTCGTTTGCTGAGATGGCGATTTCGCCTAGCGGAGACTGATATCTAAAAAAGTACATATTAATTAACCTATTACAGCTTTCTATGGTGAATGAATTAAGCGTGAGCTAAAGATTGCCAGAGATAAATAGTGGCATAAGCGCGCCATGGCCGCCATTGTTCGGCAAGTTCGAGGATGTCTTTTTGTTTGGGTTTTTGTCCGTCAACTGTAAGTGCTTTGATTATACCGAGATCGGCACTCGGAAAAGCGTCTGGTTCGCTAAGTCCGCGCATCGCCAAATAATTTACTGTCCATGGGCCAATTCCCTTAATTTGGTTCAATGCCTTTTCAAGGCTAGGTAGATCCTGGTATGAAGCAAGACTGTTTGAATTTTTTTGCAAATACTCAAGCCAGTTCTTCAACGTGCTGATACGTGATTGCGTAAGTCCTATACCGTCAAACTCGGCATGTAATAATTGTGCTTGTGTAGGGAATATACGTGAAAGGTGATCGGGTAACTGCTCGTTCCTTACGCCATATTTTTCAGCTATTCTGGCGGCGAATGTTGTCGCTGCTTTAACAGATACTTGTTGTCCCAAAATTGCTCTAATTGAAAATTCAAAGATATCCCAACTTCCCGGCAATCGTAACCCCGGTGTTAACGCAATTTGCTTAGCGAGTTGTTTGTTCGTAGATAAAGTTTGGTGAATCAGTTGCATGTCGGCATCCAAATCGAACATTTTTCTAACACGCATAATGACTTTATTCAAATAGCTATAGTCACTAAGTTTTGTTTCAAGTACTAAAGCTTCTTTATTTGGATGATGTGAAACGCGCAACCAACCAACGCAGTCATTTATGGCAATGCTGCGTTGATAACAAGTCTCGTCAATGTGTTCCATTTGGCTAATTTGTCGGGACCTAAAAAAGCTTAACATAAGCGGCCAATCTAGTGGCGGACGATAACTTAATAGCAACGTTACACTATCGGATGATGATTCAGTTTTCGGTTTTCCTCGTAGTTCACTTGGGGTTGTATGGTATTGTGCTTTTATACTCTCGTTGAATCGCCTTAAACTTTGAAAACCAGCCGCATAACAAACATCGGTGATCGGCAACAGAGTTTGACAAAGTAATCTGTGTGCTAAAAGCAAACGTTGTTGCTGAAAGTATTGGCTAGGCGTGAGTCCATAGTGCTTTTTAAAATCTCTAAGCAGCTGACGTTCGCTAATGCCGTATTGGTTAGCAATGTCGCTTATCTTAGTGGTAGTGAAATTTGTGTTATGGGCAATCTGTCTAATACGATTCGGCGCGGCAATCATAGGGGCTTGTGTTGGAATGCAGCGCTTACAAGGGCGGTATCCAGCTTGTTGCGCTTGCTCTGCGGTCGCATAGTAGCGAACGTTCTCTGATTTTGGTTGGCGAGCTGGGCATACTGGCCGACAAAAGATACCCGTGCTTAAAACGGCAGTGTAAAACTTGCCGTCAAATCTGGCATCTCGGCTCAATCTCGCTTGTTCGCAAATCTCAGTGGATAAATTCATAATAATGCCACGTAATTGTTTAAGATATTCTACGATATTTTCGGCAACATTTAACCTGACTACTCGCGATAATCCGACACCAATAATAAAGAAAAATATCTAATTATGTATTTCATTTAATTTGGAACAGCATTCACAGTTGGCAAAAATCAATTAGAATATGTGCATTACAATCTATTCAAAAGGAAAAGGCAGATGAAAAATATTGCGGTGATATTGTCTGGTTGCGGTTATTTAGACGGTGCGGAAATTCGAGAAGCAGTGTTAACTTTGTTGGCTCTGGATACACAGGGCACCCAATATAAGATTTTCGCGTTAAATAAAGCGCAACACCATGTAGTAAACCACGTAAATGGTGAAGAAGTACCGGTTGCTACAAGAAATATTCTTGAAGAATCTGCACGTATAGCTCGTGGTGAGATAGCAGACTTAACTCAGCTAAATGTTGATAACTTTGACGCCCTAGTGTTGCCTGGTGGTTTTGGCGTAGCTAAGAATATGTGTAGTTTTGCCTTTGATGGTACCAATGCCAATGTTGATGAGTTAGTATTAGATGCTGTAACTGCATTCAAGAAAGCGAGTAAACCAATAGGTGCTATTTGTATTTCGCCTGCCTTAATCGCGCTATCAGTAGGTAAGTCTTCACCAACCCTGACTATAGGTAAAGACGAAGGCACAGCACAAGCGTTAGAACAGCTTGGCGCTAAACATAAAAACTGTGAGACCAATGATTGTGTTGTTGATGAGCAACATAAAATCGTAACTACACCTGCCTATATGGACGGCAATGCCAAGCTCTCAGACGTTTTTGCTGGAATTTCTAAACTTGTCAGCGAGATTATTCGACTGGTTTAGTTATCTATAGGTAAACAACTTAAAGTACTCTAAAGCTTTTTTTTTTGGAGTACTTTTTTAGTCCCTCCAAACATTCTTTTCGTATTAAAAACGCATTACATTCCGCTTATAAAACTAAACATAGATGTTTTCTATTTATCATAGTGTTTTAGCATTTTCTCTTAATTTTCAGCGTGTTTTTAAAAATCAGTCAGTGTATTTTAATTATTCGTCAGTGTTTTTTAGTATTGCGTAAGCAATTATTGAATGTCAGTCATATAGTGCATTAATCGATAATAAAAATAATCTGTCATTCGGTCGCAATTTCGTGACTCGTTAGCACAAAAATGTGTCATGGTTGTGATGTATAAAATAGCAATGTTTAATACAACAACGCCAAGGCGGCGCACAGCGGCATGACGATAAAAATAACAATATAACGATACGTTCGATTTGGGGAGAGCAACATGTTAAGCAGCATCCGGTTAAGTCCTTCTGCCGTATTCAACACGCATAACGCAATACGACAAAGCCACGGTAAATTAAGCCCTGTCGCGTTGGCTGTATTGTCATCCTTTGCACTGTTGTCGCAACCTGCTGCGGCTCAAGAAGCGGAAACCAGTAGCACGAAAGACATTGAAGTGGTTACCGTTACCGCGCAAAAGCGTGTACAAAATGTGCTTAAGGTTCCGGTGACTGTAGGAACGGTTAGTGCTGATTTAATCGAAGAAAGTGGCTCTGTTACGTTGAGCGATGTTGACAAATTCATTCCGGGTTTTGACTTTAGCGACAGCAATATGACTCAAGCTGGCGTGACTATGCGGGGGATTTCCAGCCCTAATATCAGCGTAGGTGGCGATCCATCATCGGCTACATTTTATGATGATGTATATATGCCGCGTGCTGCACAAAACGTGATTTTCTCTGATATGGCACGGGTGGAGGTGCTAAAAGGTCCGCAAGGTACGCTGTTTGGCCGCAATGCAGCGATGGGCGTAGTTAATATGGTACCCAATTCACCACAATCCGATTTTGAAGGCTTTATTAAAGCGACAGCTGGCACAGATGATTTGCGTCGCTATGAAGGCATGGTAAACGTTCCTCTTGCTGATAACTTCTACATGCGTGCTAATTTTCTTGGATTAACACAAGATGGCATCGTGGAAAATGTCGCAGACCCCGCATGGAATGCAGAACATAAAACTTGGGACCTTGGGGAACGAGATCATAGTGCTGCGCGCGTGTCATTTTTGTGGGATATTTCCGACAAAACTAATTTTCAACTCGCATACGATTGGGACGATCTTGAGCAAGCACCGCCTATGGCTGTAGGCATAAGTGAAACTGCATACAATAACGGCAAAACACCATTTGGTAGTAAGGCTGAAAACGATGTAAGAAATGGCGTTGAAGCTCGAGATATGTACGGATTAACGGCCAAACTCCATCATGAGTTTAACGACCAATGGTCAATGAAGTATGTGCTTAGCTATCGAGATTGGGATACGGTAAATCGTCAGGATGAAGATGGCACAGCAGACACTACACGCTATTTTGACACTTCAAACAACGAAGATTCAGACATTTTCTATACCGAGCTTCAGCTTAATTACACTAGCAAGAATATTAATGCGGTTACTGGTTTTTCATACTCGAAAGAGAAAGTGAAGCAAACGACAGAACTTAACCTCACTGCTGCGACTGCCGCACGACTAATTACCGGTGAGCTTAACAATTTCATCAAAGGTGGGATTGCTGAACAAATAGCGGCAACAATTGGCGGAAGTACCGACGCACATGCTGAAGCCGCATTTGGTCCTGACGTTACCTTTGCGGGTGCCGTAGATACTTTTTACACCCTTAGTGGCTTCCCCATGGATCATATGTGGAATAGCGACGAGTGGGCAGGGGCGTTGAATACGATGGGCTTTGGTGAAGCGATCATGGCCGCGATAGGTATGCCAGGTGTCCCGCTGACGGCTGATATCGTTGAACAAACTGGCGACCTTACTTACCAGATTGTGTCGTCACAGCTTGGAATTGCAGAAGTATTTGGCCCTAGCTTTGGCGATATGTTTTGGCAGGAAAGTGTCAACAACACTGGTGATTTCACCAATTGGGGCATATTTGCAGATGTTGACTATGCCATTAATGACAAATGGAACATCATCGCTGGACTACGTTATTCAAAAGACGAGAAGGATTTTTCTTGGTTTATTCCTCAAACGAGTTTCGCAGAAGTTGTGCCGGGTGTTGGCAATTTATTGTTCCCCGCGGTAGATATGAAAGCTTCGGACGAATGGGATAAAGTGACAGGACGCTTGGTGACTAGTTATCAAATTGACGATGAACAAATGGTGTTTGCGTCTTTTTCAACTGGCTATAAATCGGGAGGTTTTGACTCACTAGTACCTAGCACTGAATCGTTTGCGCCAGAAGATACAACTAATTATGAGTTGGGATATAAAGCGATTTTATGGCAGCAATTGGTTGCCAATGTCAGTGTCTATTATTTGGAGTTAGACAACCTACAACGTTCAGTTGATTCGAAACCGCCGGGTAGTCCGCAAGCTGTGCCAACCATTATTAACGAAGACCGAGAAATCACTGGGTTAGAATTTGATTTTAAATGGAACGTTTCTGACAGTTTAATTGTTGGCGTAGTATCTGAAATTCGCTCAACAGATAACTATTCGCCAGATTATTATAACGGTGAAGGTACACTGATAGCGGCAACCAAAACCTCATCAGACGCGGATACCAATTACACGTTCACCATTGACTGGATGCCAGATTTTGGTGTGGGTACCACGAACTTACATATCGATTATGTGTTTGTTGAAAATACCAACGCAAACGATCCGGGTTTAGAAGAATACAAAAAGGCTATCAACGAGTATTTTGCCGACACTGAAGATCTCAACGCGCGTTTATCGTGGAGCAACGATAGTGACACCTTTGAAATTGGCGTATGGGGCAAAAACATACTGGATAATCGCTATATGTTGGGCTTAGGTGGTTTAGCAGCAGAAGAGTTAGGTACACCGCATGGCCGAATAAATCGCGGTCGAGAAGTGGGTATCGATTTCAAATACAATTTTTAGCATGCGTTAATCCCTCCCGTAAAAAGAGCGCTACAGACATTGTCTTAGTGCTCTTTTTCTTCTTGTTGGTTTGAACCTCTTTGCAATTGTTTGCTTTGTGTTTAGTATAGATGTTCAAATAACAATGATTACTAGTATTAAATGGTTGAATTTCTTTCTAATTTTTCGATTTCTCAAATGCTGTTTTGTGCGCTGCTCTTATTTCCAAAGCGTAATGAAAACCCATCGATTTGGTTATACATCATTCTAATGCTTTGTGGTTGCGGTTATTTACTGAGCACATCTTTTCATCAAATATCCGATAATTCCGTGCTGTGGTGGTTAGGTTTTTGGGGCGGTAATGCCTTGCCTGGTGTGTTTTGGTTGGTAAGCTTGAGTGTGTTTGGCGATCACGTGGTATTGAAACGCTGGCAGTATGTTGTTGCCTCGCTAACTTTAATGGTGCCTTTGACTGCTACTTTATTACAGATGATATTTTCATTTGATTTGGCATCATATGAGGCGATTCATGGCTTGGTGAAATATGGAGCGTTATTGCTTGAACTAGTGTTGATTTCGCACGCATTATATATTGCGATTAGCCAGTGGCGTAATGATCTGGTAGAAGAGCGGCGCTATATTCGCGGTGGTGTTATCACCATGTCAGGGTGTTACATTATTTTTGTTATCGTTTTCGATCAGTTACTAAAAATCGATTGGCCAGCATTGGCATTATTTCAAGGCGCACTACTTGCCTTTTTGTTAACTGGCATTAACTTCTTTTTGTTTAATTTACGAGAATCCAGTTTATTCGAAACTGTATCTGTGACAAGTAATCATACAGTGAGAACTGTAAAGCCGTTGAGTAAGGAAGTGCAAAAAATTATTGATTCAATGGCGGTTGATAAACTTTATCAACAAGAGGGCATCACTATTGCGCAGTTAGCTAAGCATTTATCTATTCACGAATACAAACTTCGTAATCTGATCAATGGTGAACTGAACTATCGAAATTTTAATGATTTTCTAAACTTTTATCGTATTAAGGAAGTGACGCAAAACCTGGTTGAACCTGAATATAGTGCGACACCGGTGTTAACATTAGCACTTGAGAGCGGTTTTAGAAGTTTAAGTTCTTTCAATAAGGCATTTAAAGCTACTCATGGCTTAACACCAACCGAATATCGTAAGAAACATCTGATGGTTTCATAGTTTTCACTACGTTTTTTGAAATTCGTCAGCTTTTTTTTGTATTTCGTCAGCATTAATTTTTACCGCACATTATAGTCATCCCAACAAATAAAATTTGGGGGATGGCTGTGTCTTTAACGATTACAATAAAAATATCAAAGGCAAGGGCTAATTTAGCCAAAATAACCTTAAAAGCGTTAATCACGTGTGGATTGCTGAGCGCTTCACTCGTTACACACGCCAACACAAAACAGGAATCGAAACCGTCATCTTTTACCACCTGTATTGCCTGTCATGGTGTAAATGGTGAAGGTAATGCTGCACTAAATGCGCCTGTAATTGCCGGTCAAAGTGAAAGTTATTTGCTTCGACAATTAACGCATTTCAAAAAAGGTATTCGTGGTGCCAATCAAGATGATATCCATGGTGCAACCATGCGAGCAAGCATTCAGACGTTGAAATTAGACAACGAAATTCCAAAGTTGGCAGGCTATATCGCCCAACTTCCTGCCCCTGAGTTATCGCAAGAGCTTACGGGCGATTTGAAAAACGGAAGTCGTTATTACCAAGCCAAGTGTGGAGCCTGTCATGGCGGGCAAGCTCAGGGCAATGAAGCGTTCAAAGCACCGAGGCTTTCAGGGCAGTCAACTGAGTACTTACAGCGGCAGATGCAAAATTTCGTCAGGGGAGTTCGTGGCAGTCATCGTGAAGACAAGCTAGGGCGTCAAATGGCGATGATGGCGAAAACGGTAACTGAAGCCGAACTCAACGACATTATCTATTTCATCAGTTTGCAAAAGTAGACGGGAGCGACGAGATGGTAAGAATTATCTTGTGCATGCTTTTGGTGTTGAATGTTTCCAGCACAGTTGGCGAAGCCAGTACGCTAAAAACTCGGTTCACGTTGGCCGAGAATTGTCCGCCGAGTTTTGAGTTAACACCTGCAGGTGTTTGTCGTCTGGTTAACTTGTATCAGTTTTACGATTCTGTGCAAGGGCGTGGTGTGGGGGGCACTCAAACATCTTTACCGCCACACCGTGATGGCTTTACTCCCGCTCAAATTGATTTAGGACGCTATCTGTTTTTTGATCCAATGTTGTCCAAAGACGGCTCTCTGTCGTGTG
Source organism: Thalassotalea fusca (assembly GCF_053485835.1). Lineage (NCBI taxonomy): Bacteria > Pseudomonadati > Pseudomonadota > Gammaproteobacteria > Alteromonadales > Colwelliaceae > Thalassotalea > Thalassotalea fusca. Next base: position 233,637 of record NZ_JBQRUN010000006.1, on the reverse strand, counting down.
CCAGTTGTCATCAACCAGATAAAGGGTTTAGTGATGATATGGATCGCAGTATTGGCGTGACAGGTGAAAAAGTCGGTCGCAGTGCGCCTACACTGTGGAATGTTGCTTTTGTCGATAAGTTCTTTTGGGATGCCCGAGCTAATACTTTAGAACAACAAGCTCAAGGACCTCTGTTTGATCCTAAAGAAATGGGCAATACACCAGAGCAACTACTATCAAGCTTAATGAGTAATGCCGACTACCAGCAGCTTTTTGCACAAGCATTTCCGCATTCATCAACAATTACATTAGACGACGTTTATTATGCATTGGCCGCATTTCAGTCGTCATTGATTTCGTTAAACAGCCGTTATGATCGATATGCGCATGGCGCTCACGATGCGCTGACTGACAAGGAGATAGCGGGGCTTAATGTATTTCGTTCATTTGTGGCACGCTGCGCAGAATGTCACCAGCCTCCGCTATTTACTAATAATCAAATCGCGGTAATAGGAACACCTGAACCAGAAGGCATGCGATTTGATATCGGCGCTGAAAAAACGTTCAACGCACCAAAGCTACGTGGTGGCTTTAAAGTGCCAACCTTAAGGAATATCACTAAAACTGCGCCCTATATGCATTCAGGACGCTTCAACGAGTTATCAGAAGCGGTAACGTTTTACAGCAAAGGGCGAGGGCACGCTGTGCCAAAAGGGCAGAACTTACAAATTCACTGGCACATTTGGGAGCCTAACCTTACAGAAGAGGAAATAGCTCTCATTGTAGCGTTTTTAGGCACGTTAACTGACGAAAGCTTAACACCTTCTGTGCCTGAACATGTGCCTTCTGGTTTGCCACCAATTGATAATAAAACACAGTTAATAAAATCCAGTGAATTAACAACAATAAAAAATGTCGAGCATGCGGCAATACAACACGGAGAATAATATGAGCTCAAAAAAAGTGGTCGGAGGAATTCTGGTTGTCGGTGCATTTGCCGCCGGTATGTTTTTAGGAACCAGTCAGCAATCTGCGCCTGTGATCACCAGCAGTTCTGCTGGTGCTAGCTACTCAGGTGGCTATGATCAAACGGCCGATATAGACGCCAAACCTGCTGTACGTTCTGCCGTAAGCAAAAGAACGGTTGCAGGAAGAACACATGTTGTAAATGATGGTGATTCAATTATGGCTGCTGTTAAGCTGGCGCAGCCTGGCGATACCATTCAGGTGATGCCTGGGCGCTATCATGAAACGGTTTACATTGATAAAGATGACATTCGTATCATTGGGGTGATTCAAGAAGGCCGCCGCGCCACAATGGATGGTGAAGAAAAGCTTAACGATGCTATTCTCTATTCGGGGAACAATATTGTTGTAGAAAATCTGTTAATCACGAAATACAAAGGCAATGCTATTATGGGGCAGGCCGGTAATAACTTTGAAATTCGTAATAATGTGATTGTTGATACTGGCGTCTATGGTATCTTTCCTCAACTCGGCAAAAATGGCATCGTTGAGCATAACGTTATTTCAGGTATTGAAGATGCCGCTATTTATGTCGGTATGAGTGATAACATTCATGTTGCCCATAATGAAGTATTTGATAGTGTAGCGGGAATTGAAATTGAAAATTCGCGTCATGCCATTGTTGAAAATAACTATGTCCACAACAACACTGGCGGTATTCTCGCATTTATCACACCAGGCCTTCCGGTAAAAACAACGTATGATGTCATAATTCGCAATAACTTTATTGTCGATAACAATACGGCCAACTTCGGTGCTCCGGGCTCAACGGTTGCTGGAATTCCTGCTGGCACGGGGATATTGATAATGGCGGCTGATGAAGTCATCGTTGAAGGTAATATTATTTCAAATAATAAAACGGCTGGCATTATTATCACTGACCATCAAAATGCTCCCAATACCACTATTGATCCTGAATCTGATCCTGCGCCCGACAAAGTGATGATTCTTGATAACTTAATGCTAAATAATGGCTTTGATACGATAGATGAAGCCAAGGCGTTAATGTTAACCGAGTTCAAGCAAGGTAACCCTGACATAGTGCGTGTAGGCGTGAGCCGTGATAGTTGTATTATCAATAGACATCGCTATGTCACTGTCGGCGTTAATGATTGGCAAGAGTGTGGCTTTACCAATACGGCTGCAATCGATAGTTATATTTTGGATGAACCAGTAGCACCTCGAGTGATAAAACCAGAAGAGCGCGGTAAAACGGCTTATCTAGGTATTTGTGCAGGCTGCCACACATATACCGGCCGCATGATTGGGCCACCGGTACAGATTATCCAAGCATTATACATGGACAACCCACAAGGGCTTGCCAACTGGATAGCTAGGCCAACGAAAAAACGTGATGATTATCCTGAAATGCCGCCACAAAATTATCTTGACGAAGAAACAAGATTGGCTGTGGCTGAGTACATGCTTACTGTTACTAATTAACACGAATCTATAGTAAGAAAAAGCTGACGTCATGACGACGTCAGCTAGAGTAAATGGGAGCAGGAAAGTCGAAGTTTTGCTCTCATTTTATTCGACCTAAGTATTTGCAAAGGTACTTAGATCAAATCCTGTGTTGAATAATGATTCATTTCATTATGCTATCTTATTTTGGTCAAATGGTTTTTAGTTTCCAATGACCTTTCTTAAATACCCACACGCCAACGAGTGCCAATAGACTTTGTGACAATGTTATAGCCACAAATACACCTGTTGGTCCAAGCCCAGCGTAGTTAGCTAAAGCATAAGCTAGCGGAATTTGGATGAGCCAATAACAAAAAAAGTTAATTTTAGTTGGCGTCATGGTATCACCAGCACCATTAAAGGCTTGTACAACGATCATGCCAATGGCAAAGAATCCGTAACCGTAACTGATATAGCGTAAGCACGCGACACCATATTCAATTACCACAGGATCCGTCGTAAAGAGGCCTACAATAGCTTTCGGTATAATAATAAATACCAGCGCAACACTTATTAGGAAGTAGACATTATATTTAGCGATTCGCCAAACCGATTGTTCAGCTCTATCTGGTTGGCCTGCCCCTAAGTTTTGCCCTACCAAAGTGGCGACCGCGTTACTGAGTCCCCATGCAGGTAATATAGTGAACATAATGATGCGAATTGCTATGGTATAGCCAGCTACTGCATCACTGCCATATGTAGAAACAATGCGCACCAAGGCTATCCAACTCGCCGTGCCGATAAGAAATTGCACCACACCGCCAAATGAAACCGATAGTAACTGCCAACCGACTTTTACGTTTAGTGCTAAGTGGTTCAAACCAACTTTAATTTTCCCGGCATAACCAAACAAATGGATAAGTTGATAGGCTACACCTACGCCTCGTCCTATGTTCGTTGCGATAGCTGCGCCAGCTAACCCCATTTCTGGAAACGGACCAATACCGTATATGAGCATAGGATCAAGCACGATATTTATACCATTGGCTAGCCATAATGAGCGCATTGCGATAGATGCATCACCAGCGCCTCTAAATATGGCGTTAATCAAAAACAGATAGACAATGGTTATCGAGCCTGTGAGCATTATGCTGGTGTAGCTTTTTCCTGAAGCGATTAGACTCTCGCTAGCCCCCATCATTGCAAGAATGTTCTCTGCATAGTTTAAGCCGATAAAGCCAACGACTAGCGCGACGAACAAACCAATCCATAATGTTTGACCTGCGACAATGTCAGCCTGCTCGACGTTTTTCTCGCCGTAACGTCTAGCAATGGTTGCAGTTACTGCCATACTTAGCCCAATGGCTATTGCATAGAGTAGCGTTAACACAGCTTCGGTTAAGCCCACTACGGCTACTGCCTCGGCACCAAGTCCAGAGACAAAAAAGATGTCGGTAATCGCGAAAATCGATTCCATCAACATTTCCAGTACCATAGGTACAGCCAGTAAAAATGCCGCTACGCCGATTGAACCTTGAGTTAGATCTTTATGGTCGCCTTTTATGGCGCGCTTGAATAAATGTAAAATACCTTGTTTTTCTTGAATAGTAGTTGTCACTTCTTATGACCCTCTCGGCATTGCTATGCCGACAATATATATACACAACAAAAGTACTTGGCAGATGCCAAATATGTACAATTGAACTTTCAAATTGCTAATTGTTGGGGGCAAAACGGTCGGGAATAAGTTGAACTATAGTGTCAATAGCTCACACGCCCTGGACAGAGCCAAAGCACTTATAATCTGCGAATGTTGTTTTGCGAGTTATGGTTTAACAGCTAAAGCCTATAAAACACACAAATGACCCAGAGAGCACAATATCTGCATTAGCAATGATCGAAAGATGTGAATTGTTCATTTTCTCGCTCTCCAGTGAATGAGTAGACGCTAAGCATTGCAACATCATGGTCACAAGTCAACGATTTTTTTAACGAGTTTGTGATATTTGTTAGGTAGGAAGGGGAGTGTTGCTAATTCCCCTTTGACTGAACTTATCGATTAACTGCATTTTAAAAGCAGTCAGAAGAGGCTACTGACCACCAATACATACATATTTTATTGCCATGTAATCATCTAATCCGTACTTTGAACCTTCTCTTCCATAACCTGATTGTTTTATACCACCAAATGGTGCAACAGTGTTTGAAATCATGGTGTCATTAGCGCCAACCATGCCATATTCCAGTGCCTCAGACACTTTAAATAATCGCTGAATGTTTTGTGTGTAAAAGTAACTTGCTAAGCCAAAGTTTGTATCGTTGGCGAAATTGACGACTTGCTCGTCATCATTAAAAGGGATTAGTGGCAGTACTGGTCCGAAGATTTCCTGTTGAGTAATCGCAGTGCCATGTGACACATTACTAAGAATAGTTGGAGGGTAAAAGCTATCTTCTGGCTGATGGCTTAAACTGCCAAATTCAACTTTCGCCCCCTCATTGATCGCGTTTGACACCATATCGTGAACTTTTTTTGCGGCTGAATCATGGATAAGGCAGCCCAAATTATTGCGTTTATCTTCACCACTTCCTTGTTTTAAGGTTTGCACTAAAGCAATGAGTTTGTCGGTAAATGCTGAATGAATACGGTGATGCACATAGATGCGATTTGGGCTGATGCACGTTTGGCCACAGTTTCTAAATTTTGCATTAAACAGTGCTTGGGCAGCGGCATCCAAATCGGCATCTTCAAATACAATAAACGGAGCATTGCCCCCTAACTCCATAGAAACACGCTTTACTGTGCTTGCACATTGTTCCGTCAGAATCTTTCCTGTTTGCGTTGATCCTGTAAACGTGAATTTAGCGATGTCTGGGTGTGATGTAAGCACGCGGCCAATTTGGGCAGCATTGGTGCCTATAACTACGTTAAATAAGCCTTTTGGCATGCCCGCGTCAATCGCTAACTTTGCGAGTGCCAGTGCAGACAATGGCGTTTCTGCGGCAGGTTTAACCACAAAGGAACAGCCAGCAGCAAACGCAGCCGCTGCTTTTCGGGTAATCATTGCGCTAGGGAAATTCCAAGGTGTAATAGCAGCAACAACACCTACAGGTTGTTTAATTGTTAACATGCGTTTGTCGTTGCTCGGCGATTGGATGACATCACCATAAACACGCTTACCTTCTTCGGCAAACCATTCGATAAATGAATTCCCGTAGAGGATTTCGCCACGGGCATCAGACAAGGTTTTTCCCTGTTCACGTGTCAAAATTAGTGCAAGATCGTGGCTGTTCTTCGCGATTAAATCGTGCCACTTGTGCAGTATTTTGGCACGTGTGTGGGCATCTTGCTTTTGCCAGTCTCGCTGCGCTGATTTAGAGGTTTGTATGGCAAGCTCTAGTTGTCCGTCTGTAACTTCACTCATCGTTGCAATACATTCATTTGTTGCGGGATTGACAACATCAAAGTGTTCATTGGAAGTACAGGGCTCGCCGTTAATAATTGAATGGTGAATGAGTAACGTAGAATTTGCTAAATCGTTCATCTGATTTTCCTTCCTAAAAGAACACATTTTAAGAACACACTTTGATAGCCACATTATACCAATCAATATGGCAGGCATAAGTCTAAAGGAGTGTTTTATTTTTGTATACAGTATGCAATAATCTGGCGGTATTATCTATTGTTAAAGAATCTGAATGAGACAAACTATGTTGACTATAAATGCTGCCAATGTGAACGAAGCACTTTCGTTTCCCCAACTAGTGGATGCCTTGCAGAGCGACTTCGCTTCAAATGTAACGGTGCCACCAAGGTTGCACTTTGATATGGAAAACCCTAAAGCAAGTAGAGAAACTACGTTGTTGATGATGCCAGCTTGGCAATCAGGTGATGTTGCAGGTATTAAGCTTGTCACCGTTGCACCTGAAAATAGTCAAAAAGGTTTGCCTTCAATTCAGGGAACTTACTTACTGCTAGATGTGGATACGGGGAGTATGAAAGCCATGATGGATGCTCCATCACTCACTGCAAAACGCACAGCGGCTGCCTCAGCACTAGCGTCGCGTTTTCTTTCACGCGAAAACAGTGAAGTGTTGTTTATAGTAGGTACGGGAACCCTTGCGCCTCAACTCATTGCTTCGCATTGCAGTGTACGCCCTATTAAACAAGTCTACGTGTGGGGTAGAAGTGTTGAAAAAGCTGAGAATATTTGTCGTCAGGTGGCGCATCTTGATATTGAAGTGACGCCAATTGACTCAATCGAACAAGGTGTAGCAAAAGCTGACATTATTTCGTGCGCCACACTTAGTCAGGAGCCTTTGATATTTGGACAATGGTTAAAGGAAGGGCAGCATTTGGATATGGTAGGTGCTTATCGTCCTGATATGCGCGAAATGGATGATGAGTGCTTAACGCGTAGTAGGGTATTTATTGACAACTTTGAAGGTGCTTTACGTGAAACGGGTGACATTGCAATTCCTTTGCAAAATGGCGTAATTACACGTCAGGATATTGAGGCGGATTTGTTTGGGTTGTGCCGTAATGAGTTTCAAATGACCCGAAAAAATAGCGATATTACCGTTTTCAAGTCTGTAGGACATGCGCTTGAAGATTTGTCTGCAGCAAAGCTTGTTTATCAATTTAATGCCAATAGCTAGATTTTGGAGGTAGTACTGTGAACGTTTTTCAACAGCGTAGAAAGCGACTATATCAGGATTTCGATCAGCAAAGTGTCATCATTATTGTCGGCAATACGCAAAAAGTACGTAGCAAAAACATTAAGTACCATTTTAGACCTGATAACGACCTTTTTTATTATACTGGATTTGCCGAACCTAATGCGGTTGCAGTACTGCGTCCTCATCATGATGAACCATTTGCCATGTTTGTTCGAGGAAAAGATGCTGCCGCAGAGGTTAGTTTTGGAGAACGAGCGGGCGAGCAGGGAGTGTTGGAGAAATATGCTGCTGACGTAGCATTCGATATCGAAAAAATATTTACGGTGTTGCCTCAATTACTCGAAGAGCGCACAAAAGTTTACTACTTGGACGAACAAGAGGTTTATGCAAACAACATTCTTGGATGGATAGCCCACCAACGCAGAAATTCCGGTTTTGATGTAATAAAGCACTATCGTCAACTGTTGCCGTTCCAACCTTATACACATAACAAACGTGTCATTAAAGATGCAGCAGAAATAACCCCCATTCGTCATGCTGTTGAGGCATCTGTTCATGCACACAAACAAGTGATGAAAAGTTGTCGTTCAGGCGTTAATGAAGCACAACTGGCGGCTTTGTTTGACTTTGAAATTGCAAAGTACGGGTGTCAGGATGTCTCTTACCCTTCGATTGTTGCGGGTGGAAATAATGGTTGTTGTCTACATTATGAAGAAAATAACTGTGAACTTAATGATGGCCAAATGTTACTAATTGATGCGGGTGCTGAGTATCAATATTATTGTGCTGATATTACACGAACCTACCCAATTAATGGCAAGTTTAATGATGCACAAAAGACCATTTATCAATTAGTCTTGTTAGCACTTGATAGCGCTATTTCTCAGATCAAGCCAGGGGTAAGTTGGGATGTAATTTACCAAGTCTGCGTTGAGGTGATGACCAAGGGCTTAATTGAATTGGGTATTCTCAAATGCAGTTTTGAGCAGGCATTGGCATCAGAAGCTTACCGCAAATTTACGGTCCATAAAACAGGCCATTGGCTAGGTATGGATGTACATGATGTTGGCGCTTATCATGATGCAAATGGCGAATGGATACTGTTGGCAGAAAACATGGTGTTTACGATTGAACCCGGCATTTATATTCCTGAAGATTGTCTGGACGTAGAAGATAAATGGCGTGGTATCGCCGTGCGCATTGAGGACGATATATTGGTGACAGCCGACGGTTGTGAAAACTTATCAAGGGATGTGCCAAGAACGGTTGAAGAAATCGAGGCATGGATGGCAAGCTAAACTCATGCTGTTTACATCGTTATTTTTTACTTATCAAATTGTTAAAGTTAGTTGAATGACAATAATTATCGCTAAAAATTATAAAATACCTTTGCATTGCAAAGGTATTTTATTGACATTCAAAGGCTTGGCTATTTTAATTAAAGGAGTGCTATAAATCGCCAGAGTGTAACTTGTTCAAAAACAACCTGAAATAAGGGCTCAATGGATAACACCGTCTCATTTAACAATAAGCTAAGCCGACGCGTATTGATTTACATCCTGTTATGTAGCTCAATATTGTCTGTTGCTTCTACCATTATCCAACTTTATGTGAGTTATCAATCAGGTATTGCTGATCTTAACCAGCAATTTGACAACATCGAAACTAGTTATATTCAGTCTATCTCTACCAGCCTTTGGGACTTTAACGAACCATTAGTTCAACAACAAATTCAAGGTATCGTGAAGTTACCTAATATTCGCTTTGTGAAAATCACCACAGGATTTGGCAAGGTATATCAATATGGCGATGAAAATACCGAGGCGATGAAAGTTGTCGAATATCCGATAAAATACGGGGAAAATGATATTGGTAATTTGGTTATTTTGGCCAATTACGAAGATATAAATAACAGTATTAAGCAGCAAGCCGGATTCATTGTTTTATCTGAGTTTGTAAAAACCTTTATTGTTGCATTTTTTATCATGTTTATCGTGCATTGGTTAGTGACACGACATATCTACAATATTACCCACTATTCGAAAAACGTAAAAGGCGATAACCTCGATACCCCATTAATGTTGCAAGGTCGCTCTGCGTCGAAAGATGAATTAGATGATTTGGTTGATGCAATAAATAATATGCGCATTGCGTTAAAAAATGACATTGTAAAACTAGAGCAGGCTGAGAACGCATTAATCAATCTGAATGCCGAATTAGAAATAAAGGTATACGACAGAACGGCTAAATTAGCAGCCAGTAACCAGCAATTACAGCAATCACTTGATGATTTAACGCTAGCAAAAGATCAACTAGTACAATCTGAAAAAATGGCGTCACTTGGGCAACTAGTGGCTGGGGTCGCGCATGAAGTTAATACGCCACTCGGTATTTGTGTGACTTCTATTACGGCGTTAAAAGAGAAAGTAGGCGATTTACTGCGTTCTGTTGAAGAAGAAAACTTAACTAAATCCCAGTTAACGAATACATTAAAACTACTCATTGAGTATCAACAAATTATCGAGAGAAGTTTAAATAAAGCGGTAGATTTGATACGTGGTTTTAAATCTGTCGCGGTAGAGCAACATACAGATCCTGAGCTCAGCATTAATTTAGCACAGCATGTTAATGACGTAGTCAATACGGTGAAAACGTTATTCAAACGTAAAAATTACACCATCAATTTATCACTTGATAAGGAGCTTAATATTGTGACTTATCCAAGTGCGTGGAACCAAATTCTAACGAATTTTCTAACTAACTCTCATGTCCATGGTTTTGAAGATCGTGACAGCGGCGAGATTAATATTTCGTTTGTTGAAAGTGATGGCTATCTGACGCTGTTGTACAGTGACGATGGTAAAGGCATGACGGCAGACGTAAAAAGCAAAGTGTTTGATCCTTTTGTTACTACTAAGCGTGGGCAAGGAGGAAGCGGGCTTGGTATGAATATAGTTTTCAACCTTGTTAATACCAAGCTTGGCGGTACGATTCGTTGCTTGGATACCGCAGTAGGAACGGCATTTGAAGTGAAAGTACCCATCATAAAAAGCGATATGGTTGATTAATTAAGTACGTCGCTTCGAAATAAAAATCTTACCATTATCTTGATGAATTTTCTCATTTTTGAACGCTTAGCCATTAAGCTAGTTGTTGAGATTGGCTAAAAGAAAGAAAAATGCCAATAGCTCTGATAGGGAGATGTGCTATTGGCATAAAAACGACAATCGTTTTTAAAGTGGTTTTGAATGATCCTAGTTTAAGTGGTTAATTAAACCTGTTGATATTAAAAGGCGCTAAATCAATATCAGTTGGGGACTCATTAATGAGTTGACCAATCAACTTACCCGTTATTGCACCTAATGTGAGTCCGAGGTGTTGATGTCCCAGAGCCAAATAAATATGTTCATGGTGAGGTGCTTGTCCAATAATGGGCAAAGAATCAGGTAGCGATGGTCGTGATCCCATCCATCGTTGTCCTTCTTTTGCATGGTTTTTATCATAAACAGGAATGGTTTTAACAACGTGTTTGGCATTGTCAAAAAGCTTATCTGCACGCTCCATATTTGCGGGATGTTCAAGTCCGGCAAATTCGACGGTACCTGCCAATCTTAATCCGTGGCTCATGGGAGTCATAATAAAACGACGTTCCGCAGAGGCGACAGGACGATGTAATAAAGGCTGATCAGAATCACAAGCCAAATCTAGGCTATAACCTCGTTCTGCCTCAATGGGAAGTTTGTACCCCAGCGGCTTTAACAGTGCTTTGGACCAAACGCCACATGCTATGACAATTCTATCAAATTTGATTTCTTTGCTACCGTTTGAAAGCATCACGTTTTGCGGCGTATGCGTAATAGATTCAACATCAAATTGTTTGAAAGTAGTACCATTTCGCTGACAATAGTCTGCGATGGCATGGCAAACCTGATAAGGGCTAGAGGTATGACCGACATCAGTAAAGTACAAAGCATGCTGTATGGTGTCGACAAGATTTGGTTCTAATGCCAATGCTTGTTCTCTATTTAACAGCTTTACAGCAATTCCCGCATTCTTATAGTGGCGATAATGTGCTTCAACCTGTTCTATCGGTGTATTTTCAAAAACCAATAAACTGCCTTGTAATATCAGTAGCTCACTGGCGTTTGCAGTTTTTAATCTTTCTTGGTAACTAGCAATAGCAAGTGCATTAATTGCTTGAAGTGCTGCTTTGTTATGTTGCCTTTTGGCAGCAAACATATTGGTAATAAACTTGATAAACCAAGGTAGTGCTTTAGGAATATAACCAGGTCTCAGGGCAACGGGACCTAAAGGATCTAGCAGCATTTTAGGTAGTTGAGGCAGTAATGAAAACTCAGCCAATGGAAATACTTGCTCAGTAGCAAAATGACCAGCATTGCCTTTTGAGCATTCTTCCCCTATGCCATTTCGGTCAAGCAATGTTACTTGGTGTCCTAGAGATTGAAGTTCTGCCGCGCAATTGACACCGATTATACCTGCGCCAATTACACCAATATTGAGTTTTTTCATCGAGCTTGCTACCTCAGTAAGAAACCTTGTGGAAAGATATCATTTTGCTGAAGAACAAATGTATGACTGCCAGTAATAAATGAGCGCCCCGAAACACGTGGGATAACGGCCGCTTCTCCGTAGTAGTCAACTGCCTCTGTATACGACACCGTCATGCGCCCCCCGACAATGCTCTCGATAATAACGGGTTGACTAGCCTTAATGCCTTCTTGCGATTTTAGTAGAGCGATGCGACCTGAAACGCCAGTACCCGTTGGCGATCTATCGACCTCACCGTCAGCAAAAATGCATACGTGTTTAGAGTGTGCGTCGCTGCCAATGTTTTTCTTACTATAGAAAATTGTGCCGTATAAGAAACTTAAATCTGCTTCGATTGGGTGGGTAATGGTGTAGTTTTCAATTACAGCCTGTTTAATGGCTTTACCAAGTTTGATGAGTTGCTGCTGATTTTCTGGTTCACAGCTAACATTAAGAGCGTCTGCATCTACATAAGCATAATAGGCGCCACCAAATGCAATGTCATAAGTAACTTCACCCAATTCATCAATATCAACCTTTTGCTGCTGCGCCACGATAAATGAAGGGACGTTATCAAAACTTACGGTGAGCTGCGCATTGTCGTCACGTTGTGCGTAAGCACGAATAAGTCCAGCTGGCGCGTCAATCACAATTGCTTGCTCAGGTGAGGGCATTGCAAGCGCTTCTGTTTCGATGGCAGTGGCTACTGCGGCAATAATGCCATGACCGCACATACTGCTATAGCCTTCGTTATGCATGAATAAAATGCCAAAATCTGCGTCAGGCGTACATGGTTCTGTAATAATCGCACCATACATATCGGCATGACCACGCGGTTCATACATTAACAGCTCGCGTAAATGGTCTAATTCATGTTTTAAATAGTGACGTTTTTCTAAGATAGTTGTGCCAATGATAGCCGGATATCCCTGCGTGATGATACGAAGTGGCTCACCTTCAGTGTGTGCATCAATAGTGTTAATGCTATGTTTTACTTTGAGTTTATCTAAGCTCATGTACATTGCCAGCCCCCTTAAATTAGCTTTTTTACACATTGGACTTGTATGAATGGAAATATTGTATACAATATGCGATATTATTTCTAGAAAATCTTTTGATTGTATTTTTTTAAAGTCTAAACATTATGATTTACATTAACTGGCAAGGTGTTTACCCAGCAGCAACTACACAGTATAACGATGGCCTGTCGATCAACTTCGACTCGTCAAAATAATGGTTGATACTCTTTAAGCAGAGTCACCGGCTTTCTTCATATAATTAACACTGATATTTTCAGCTTAAAAGATAGGTAGTACATGATTAAAGGTACATTTTTTTGTATCGATGCGCATACTTGCGGTAATCCCGTTAGATTGGTAACAAGTGGTCACCCGAATTTACAAGGACGCACGATGAGCGAGAAGCGACAAGACTTTCTCGAAAACTATGATTGGATTAGACAAGGATTGATGTTTGAGCCTCGGGGACACGATATGATGTCAGGATCATTCTTATACCCACCTTGTACTGAAGGAGCTGATGCTTCGATTCTTTTTATCGAAACATCGGGGTGTTTGCCAATGTGTGGACACGGAACTATCGGTACAGTGACGGCAGCGCTGGAAAATGGGCTTATTTCTCCGCGTCACCCAGGAAAGCTTATATTAGATGTGCCAGCGGGAGTGATTGAAATCGAATATGAAATGATTGATGAAAAGGTTAAATCAGTCAAGATTCATAATGTAGCCGCCTATCTGGCACATCAAGACAAATTGCTGGATATCCCTGGGCTGGGCCAACTTAAAGTTGATGTTTCATATGGTGGTAATTACTACGTGATTGTTGAGCCACAAGAAAACTTTCCAGGCATTGACCAATGGTCGGCAAACGACATTCTGCATTGGAGTCCAATTGTTCGCCAAGTCGCGCAGCAAACACTCAAATGTGTGCACCCTGAGGATCCAACTGTGTGTGGTATTTCTCACGTATTATGGACGGGGCAACCACAACAGGCCGATTCAGATGCGGCCAATGCCGTGTTCTATGGCGACAAAGCGATTGACCGTTCACCATGTGGTACTGGCACAAGCGCACGTATGGCGCAACTTTATGCTAAAGGTTTACTGAAAAAAGGTGATGAGTTCGTCCACGAGAGCTATATCGGTAGTCAGTTTGTTGGCCGCGTTGAAGATGTAGTCTCGCTACAAGGCACAAACGGCATAATCGAAGCGATTAAGCCGAGCATTCAAGGATGGGCGAAGGTATTTGGCAAGAACTGCATAACGATTGATGACGACGATCCTTATGCATTTGGCTTTGTTGTGAAATAACACAGTTCATATATTGAATTAATAAAATTGTAAGTAGGTAGGTAAAAATGACATTAACAGGTAAAAACCTTATTGCAGGTGAATGGTGTGGTAACACCGAAAATGGATTTTCAGCATTTCACGCGGTAAATAATGAGCCAATGGCACAGAATTTTGCTGATGCCACCAAACAAGAAGTCGAACAAGCGATACAAAGAGCACACCTTGCCTTTTCTAGCTATGGTCAATTGCCAGCAACCGAACGCGCTAAATTCTTACGTACAATTGGTGAAGAAATTTTGGCGCTTGGCGATGACTTAGTGGAAATCGCTTGTGCTGAAACCGGGTTACCTAGTGCACGAATTCAAGGAGAAAGAGGGCGTACAATAGGCCAACTTGGGTTATTCGCCGATCTTCTTGAAAGCGGTGAATATCAACCAATTATTGATACGGCAAATCCTGAACGTCAACCACTGCCCAAACCAGATACAAGACTAGGCTATTTACCTCTAGGTGTTGTTAGTGTTTTTGCAGCAAGTAATTTTCCATTAGCTTTTTCTACTGCTGGCGGAGACACTGCATCAGCTCTTGCTGCGGGTTGTCCGGTGCTAATGAAGGCGCACGCTGCTCATCCTGGTACGGCTGAGTTGGTTGCTCGTGCAATTGAAACAGCGATCCAAAAATGCGGCGTTGATGCAGGTGTATTTTCGCTTATTCAAGGTAAGAACTACGGTATTGCAACGCAACTCGTTACCCATCCACTTGTTCAAGCTGTTGGGTTTACGGGCTCAGAACGTGTTGGCATGATATTACAGGCACAAATTAACGAGCGTCCAACACCGATCCCATTTTATGGCGAACTTGGCAGCCTAAATCCTCAGTTTATCTTGCCTAACAAACTAGCACTAGAAGGTGACGCTATAGCACAGGCTTTAGTTGCTTCACTAATGATGGGGCAGGGACAGTTTTGTACGAGTCCAGGTATTTGGGCATTAGTAGAAAGCGAAGATTACGGTGTATTTGCTGAATCAGCGGCGAAAGCGATCGCAGAAACAGAAGCAGGAGTGATGTTAACGCCGGGAATCGCTAGCTCATACAAGCAAGCTGTAAATCAGTGGAAAACGATTGAAGGCGTTCAATTACTTGCAGAGGGTCAATCTGGCGTTGAGCATTTCTGCCAAGCAGCATTATTTGAAACATCATATGAAACATTTGCTAAAACGCCTGCGTTGCATGAAGAAGTATTTGGGTCGTGTGCATTAATTGTTAAATGCCGTGATGTAAATGAGCTTAACGCGCTGATTTCAGGGTTAAAAGGCAACTTAACTGCAAGTATCCACGCTGCAAGTAATGATTTAGCGTTAGCTCAACGTGTTGCACAATTGGCGGTACATAAAGTTGGGCGATTGATATACAACCAAATGCCAACAGGCGTGGAAGTGTGCGCATCGATGAATCATGGTGGACCATTCCCTGCGTCGACAGACGTTAGAACAACGTCGGTTGGCAGTGAAGCGATTAAGCGATTCCAGCGTCCAATCTGTTATCAGAACATGCCGCAGGAGCTACTTCCTAAATTATTAAAGGATTAAAATTTAAAGAAAAATTAAAGAGCTGCAAACTTTGCAGCTTTTTTTTTGTGTTTAATCTTTGAATCCTTATAATAGTGCGCAGATCGAATAGGAAAAAATTCATGAGCATAGTTTACAAAACCCGTACACAGTTAGTTGTTGAAATCTTGAGAGAGAAAATTCTCAATGGTGAAATTAAGGCAGGACAACCTTTACGCCAAGCTGCACTGGCTGAAGAATTAAACGTTAGTAGAATTCCCGTACGTGAAGCACTATTACAACTTGAGGCCGAAGGTCTTGTTGCTTTTGAGCCACATAAAGGCGCTACAGCGACTGAGTTAAATGTTGATCAGGTCGATGAGTTATTCGAATTGCGTGCTATGTTAGAGGGGGATTTACTTGCTGCCTCTATTCCTTACTTAACTGAAGAAAACCTTGAAGAAGCTGAGAGTTTGTTGAAAAAGCTTGATAAAGCATTTGGACAGGAAAACGCTGCCAATACATGGAGTGAGTTAAATTCAGATTACCACAATTGTTTGTATTCAGGTGCTAACAGACCTCAAACACAGGATTTGGTAAATACACTGAATAAGAATGCTGACCGTTATATTCGTATGCATTTATTATGGGCAGGCGGTATTTCTAAAGCAGAATCTGAACACAGTGAATTACTTGGTTACTGTCGAGAGCGCAATGTCGAAAAAGCAGTAGAACTGCTAAAGCAACACATTTTAGGCTCTAGAGATGAAATTAAAGAGTTTTTAAATCAAAGAGATCTTGCTCAAGCTTAAAAACCTTTATTTTTCAAACTATTACCCCACTATCGTGGGTGGGGTAATTTTGAACAATCATTGACATTTACCCTCCATATCTATACTATTCCCGCGCTTTAATACCTAGAAAACTACATTTACTCGATATTTTGTCTATGCTTAGGCAAAAGTACGAGTAATTCCCTAGTCATGTCACTTCTATGGTACAGAATTCACTTAATTAATTGCGCGAGAGTAAAATGTTCGAAATAAAAGCGAGTAAAGCTGGAAACTTGAAGAATGACGTGTTGTCAGGCTTAACCGTTGCACTTGCATTAGTTCCTGAAGCCGTGGCGTTTGCCTTTGTCGCGGGGGTAGAACCTTTAGTTGGCCTGTACGCTGCATTTATGGTGGGGCTTATCACTTCAGTTTTTGGTGGTCGTCCGGGAATGATTTCTGGTGCGACGGGTGCAATGGCTGTTGTTATGGTAAGTTTAGTTGCTATACATGGCGTTGAATACCTGTTTGCCACAGTCGTACTAACCGGGATACTTCAAATTCTAGCGGGCTTGTTTAAGCTCGGAAAGTTTATTCGACTGGTACCTCATCCTGTAATGCTTGGTTTTGTTAATGGACTTGCAATTGTTATATTTCTCGCGCAGCTAGGGCAATTTAAGGTCACAAATGATGCAGGTGAGCTTGTTTGGATGCAAGACTCTCAATTAGCAACTATGGCTGGATTAATTGTACTCACAATGGCAATTATTCACTTCTTGCCAAAATTAACGCGTGCGGTGCCTTCGTCTTTAGTTGCTATTGTAGTCGTTACCGTTATTGTGCACAGCTTAGGCTTAGACGCTCGTACAGTTGTTGATTTCGTTAGAGATATGACGAACAATCCGGAAGCGTCAATTGCTGGTGGCTTACCACAGTTTAGCATTCCGCAAGTACCATTTTCGTTTGAAACCTTTAAGATTATCTTACCTTTTGCCTTGGTGTTAGCGGCAATCGGTTTAATTGAATCCTTACTAACATTAACTTTGATAGATGAACTAACAGGCACACGTGGCCGTGGTAACAAAGAATGTATCGCGCAAGGTGCTGCAAATACCGTAAACGGCTTCTTTGGCGGCATGGGTGGCTGTGCCATGATTGGTCAGTCAATGATTAACGTTAACTCTGGTGGTCGCGGACGTGCTTCAGGAATCACAGCAGCTATCGCATTGCTGATGTTCATCTTATTTGCTTCTAACTACATTGAAATGATACCGCTAGCTGCGTTAGTCGGTGTGATGTTTATTGTGGTAATTGGTACGTTTGAGTGGTCAAGCTTCCGCATTTTAAACAAAGTGCCTAAAGCAGACGCGTTTGTAATCGTTTTGGTCTCTGGTGTTACCGTGGCGACGGATCTCGCTGTTGCGGTAGTGGTAGGTGTCATTGTTTCAGCACTGGTATTTGCGTGGGAGCACGCTAAGCATGTAAGTGTGAAACGTACTACTGTAGAAGGTTCTACAGTTTACGAAGTTGATGGCCCACTCTTCTTTGGTTCGGTGTCTAGTTTCTTAGAACAGTTTGATGTGGAAAACGACAGTGATGACGTCATTGTAGAATTCAAGAATTCTCGGGTTGCGGATCATTCAGCGATTGAAGCTATTGATACTTTGGCTGAACGTTATATTAGCAAAGGTAAAACCATGCACCTTAAGCATCTAAGCGCTGATTGTTTAGAGTTACTGACAAAAGCAGGTGACTTGGTTGAAGTCAATGTGATTGAAGATCCTGATTATCATATTGCTTCTGATAAACTTGCTTAAGATAAATATTAGCTCGCTTAATTTCTAAAGTTGTTAAGCGAGCTTAGGTAATACCAATTGGTATAAATATGGTATAGTGGCAGCATGCAATTAGAGTTTTTTGATGTTCCCAGTCCGTGTATAGGTATTTGTCAATCTGATGACAAAGGCTACTGCATGGGGTGTTTTCGCACACGGGAAGAACGACAAAACTGGATTGACTTAACCACGGATGATAAACAAAAAGTGGTTAAGCGTTGTCAGCAACGTAAAAAACGTAAAGAAAATAAAGGAACGAAAGTAGCTGCTCCTGACAGTGCACAATCCAAAGAACCAGAAATTCAACCATCGTTATTAGACCAACCATCTAGAAGACAGCTAGATAAAAGCAACGACCTTGATTTTGGTGATTTCGAATTATAGGTCGTAAGTAAACTTCAATAACCTATTTACTGACGGCGTTATATGCGTCGCAATACAATGATTTTCGAAAACAATATTTGCTGTTTTACAGTCCCCCATTGAAAATGTGGTTTCATAGTTACTCTGTAAATCGACACGAATAATTGTATTTTCTTCTTGTTCACCAATATAAAGTGCACCTTGATGAATATCCCACATTTCAGGTGGAGAAGGAGAGTATTTAGAGTAAATCAATTGATCTTCACCACCTTCTACATATTGCCAAATCCCTTTTTTATGAAATTTAGAGTAATACAATTTGCCTTGATCAACCACAGCTTTGTAAGCACCATTATTGATTAATAATTTGCTGTCGCTGGTTTCAGGTAAAAAAGTATAAATGGTATTTCTATCATCTAAATATCGGTTGTAAATTAACTTGTTTTGCCAAAATACAGGGTTTTTACCTTTGAATTTCGCAATGGTATTTCCAATATAGCCATTGATAAACTGCGCCAGTATTATTCCTTTGTTTGTTGATATTGCTATTAGATCACGGTTGTCATTGAGCTCAACTCGATAAACAAAATAAGGTTCATCAAAGCTAGATATTTGAATGCGTTTTTGCTCTTTTAACTCGTAACGCCATATTTGGTTAATGCCTGTTTGATTAGAGGTAAACAAGAGTGTGCTACTATCGAGTAATATAGGGGCATTGAGTGACGTATTTGTTGAATCAAGTATTACTTCTGAAATTCCAGTCTCTAGATTATGTAATGAAATGTTTTTCGCGTACATTTCACCTTCAGTGAATAAAAAGCCGCCGGGCGAATAAACAGGTGAGTATATCGCTCGAGTGAGCAATAGTGGCACAAAGCTTTCTATATTTGATTTACCAAGAAAATTAACAGTGCTCAATCCACCATGTGCATTCTTGAATGTTACTAGGGAGTCGTCCAATGCCAATGAAAATAACGGGTAGTCAATGGTTTTCTGCCAAATAGGCTCTTCGAAGTTACCTGTGGCGTGAACTTTTACTATAGTAGCAAACCAATTCAACGAAGTGAGAGTGGCTATAAATTGCTTGTTTGGGCTCACATAAACGCGATATATGCCATGGCCAACATCGTTAGAGAGTTGGATAGTTTCTTTTGCTCCAGTTTCGATGGTGACTTTGTACAGCTGTAAAGGTGATGTTAGCGCATCGCTATCTGTTACCAGTATTTCCTTGTCATTCAGTGCTGCAAGCCCCTTACTAAAAGTGCTCGGGTGGCAATATGTGATACTTTCGTTGTTCAGAATGTTGTGCAGTTCGTCAAACGTAATTTTTCTTATTTCACAAACATTTTTGTTCCATTGCCTAAATACCACGCTGTGTTTGTTTAACCAAGCAGGGTTTGATAGGTTCAAATCTTGCTGACTAAACTGCCATGCATTGCCTGTTTGCGTATTGATAAACTTTAAAAACCAATTACTGGAATTTGATTTCGCGGAATACGCAATCCATTCGCCGTCAGCAGTAGAAGCAGGTGCCGTCTTTAAGGTTTTATTGTCAATAATTTCAATAATGGGTTTATAGGGAGAGTCAGTCTGTTGTGTGTCCGCAACAAAGGAAAATTGCAGTACATAAAATAGCAAAACACATATAGCTATCGCTTGAACAGCGATGATTTGCTTGCTCCAATTTTTAGCTAAGCGGGCTGTTTTTTTTACGAATTCAATGTGGTTAGGTGACAAATCTAGTTCTATTGCATGTGCCTGTCCAATGAATTGATAGCCAGCGCGAGGAATAGTTTTGATAAAAGCGGCTTTTCGATGTGTGTCACCGAGCTTTTTCCGTAAGGTCGATATTACGCGCGTGACAGAGTGTTCCATAACATATTGAGAGCGCCATACCTTCATTAAGTCATTTTTTGAAAGGGTTATACCGACGTTGTTGATAAACAGCTGTAAAAGTGATGACTCTAAATTGTCGAGTTTAAATTCTCGACGATAATCACCATCAATTTTAATGACAATCCCATTTTTGGCACAGAAAAATGTACCTTGCCCTAAGTCATACTGCATCATTATATGCTAATTTTTTTCGATTTTATGTTAACGATTATAACGCTTTCTTTACAAAGTGCTGTTGTCACATTTTTACTATAAATCAGAAAATTAATCCAACTATATAAGGTTTTATAAAGTTCTCGTTACACTTTATTCATTTTTATTTAGTGCGAGATTTGCACTTACCGACCAATATCAATTCGTCTTAAACGTTAAGGCGAAAAATAGTTTATTTGATACTTCTGAATACAATCATTTGTACAAATAAGCCAGATTAAAGTGACAAATAGGAAGAATAAAAAATGAACACAATGATCAAAGTAACAATTGCTGTTTTAGGAATAGCAACTTTTTCAAATGCCAATTCTACGAATGTGGTGTCATCAAATACTAGCAAGCAGAATAATAGTTCGAAAAGTGTGGAGCAAAAAGCCAATTCTGGTTCAAAATTGTTAGAAGACTTTCAAACTTATCTTCAACAAACGATGGGACCAAACATGCGACCAGGTGTAAAGAACCCAAGATGCACACCTTATCCAGAATGTGTTATTTATGGTACTGGTGATAAAGGTGGTAATGATTAACCTGTCAAAACTACTTTGCAAAGCGTATGTATGCCCGATAATGATAACTGGTGATTTTCGGGCATAACTACCTAGCAATTAATGCGTTCTTAACTATGATTTTATAATGAAGAAGTTATGGGGCGTAATTGTTGAACGACACAACAGAAATCTCGGCAATTGAACTAAGAAAGCAAATCAAAGCGCTTGAAGCTGAGGTTGCATTGCTTTCACAATCTAATCCTTTACAGCATGAAGATGATCATCAAACCCAAATTACGCTCTACACAAAGAAGCTTGAGTTGCAATTAGCAGAGCTGACCTATTCTGAAAAATTGTAGCACGCGCTATATCAAATAGCTTCATTACCTACTGTCGAAGTTGACATGAATCAGCTTTATCGAAAGATTCATGAAATTGTGGACCAGTTATTTTATGCCAGAAATATATTCATTGCGCTGTTTGATGAAGACGAAAATAAAATATCATTTCCCTACTTCATTGATGAGAAAGATACGACCATAGACAAGCTAGATGGCGTTTCACTGCCACTAGGGGAAGGGTTAAGTTCTTATGTAATAAAAACACGACAGGCGCAGCTGCTTTCTGCAGAAGATGCAGTGGAGCTTATCAAGGAAGGATTGATTAAGGAAGTGCTTGGGGCGAGCGACTTTACCAGTTGGCTAGGTGCTCCAATGATCTCAAAGCATGCTGTACTGGGCATTATTGTTATTCAAAGTTATGACCCTGATATTGTGTACTATCCGAAGGATCTAAAGATTCTGCAGTTTGTAGCTGATCAGGTTGCTGTTGCTTTAGAAAATGCTATGAATAGTAAGCAAAGGCAGGAAGCACAAGTGAAGCTGGCTGAACAACACAGGGTGTTAGAACAGCAAAATACTGAACTTAATCAAACGATAGCGCGCTTGGAGCGTACGCAAGATGAGTTAGTGCAGCGCGAAAAAATGGCGTCGCTAGGTGGTTTAGTTGCGGGTATTGCGCATGAGATTAATACGCCATTGGGGATCTGCGTGACAGGGATTAGCCATTTAAATGAAGAATATGAGTTGGTAAAACAAAAGCTTGACGCGAAAACGTTAACGCAGGAAGACTTATGTGACTTTTTTAACGAATTAAAACAGACCATAGAGATCTTATCGACAAATATTAATCGTGGTGCCCAGCTGGTTAAGAGCTTTAAACAAGTCGCTGTTGATCAGTCTTCAAATGAGCATCGAACCATCAATGTTGAATGTTATCTCAATGAAATTATCACTTCACTTAAGCCAAAATTAAAGAAAACTCAGCATGTCATTGAGATAAAATGTCAGCCTGGGCTATGCATTCATGTGAACGCTGGCGCATTGTCTCAAATTGTGAGTAATTTAATTATTAACTCACTCATACATGGGTTTATTGATACTAACCACGGCCACATAAAAATAGAGGCGTTTGAGAAAAATGGCTATGCAATCTTGAAATATATGGATAATGGTGTGGGTGTAACAGCAGAAGCGCTTAAGTGTATATTTGAGCCTTTTTATACAACTCGGCGCGCAGATGGTGGCAGTGGCTTAGGTACACACCTTATTTATAATCTCGTTACCAGCGCTTTAAATGGTAAGATAAAAGTACAGAGTCAGCCGGGTAAAGGCATGTCATATCTAATTAAATTTCCGAGCAACTAACCTGTGTTGTTTTAGTTAAACTCACAGTAGTTATTCTTGGTGATTAAGCTGGTGTTAATCTTGAAAGTTTTCATTTATTTCAACTGCTTGGTCAACAATGTTCAACATGGTATCGACAATAGCCGGATCTAGATGTGTTCCTTTAGCGGCCACTAAATAATCAATGACACTATCAATAGGCCAAGCTTCTTTATAGCATCTCTTGTGAGTCAGTGCGTCGAAAACATCCGCGACCGCAACGATTCTCGCAAATATATGAATTTCACTTTCTTTCAAGCCATTTGGATAGCCAGAACCATCCCATTTTTCGTGATGTTGTTGCGATATTATTGCAGCGGCTTGTAAAATTGGCCGAGAAGAACCTGACAAAATTTTATGGCCAATTGCGGGGTGCTGTTTCATTGTCGCCATTTCAGAGTTATCTAGTTTACCTGGCTTGAGTAATACCTTATCGGGCGTGGCGATTTTGCCAATATCATGCATAGGCGCAGCTTGTTTGAGCAATTGACATTCGTCTTCTTCTAACCCTAGCGTCTTAGCAAGCAGGTAAGATACTTCAGAAATTCGACGTATGTGGTTTCCTGCTTCGTTGGATCGGGATTCTACAACATCACCCAGTTTATAAATGAGCTCTTCTTGTGTTTCAATTATTTCTCTATTGAGCAATAAGTTATCAAAAGCGAGACTTATATTACTGGAAAACACTTCCAGCAATTTGATGTCAATTTCATGCAAGGTAGAAATGCCTTTGAGAAATAACAAACTTACTTTCTCGGTTTGGCTCGGAAAATAGCCTACTAAGATGTCTTTCTCTATGATGCTATGTTTGAGCTGAATCGCTTTATTTAGGTAAGACAAGGTGAGCTCATCAATCACTTGCTCTTTGTTTTCATAGCTAATTTGGGCTAATACTTCAAAATCGTCTTCGGTATAGATTGCGCCTAAACCTGAAACTTGCAGTAATACGCCGTCTTTGTTAATTCGAAGCAAAGAAATCACTTGCTCAAGTAAGCCATCAAAAAATTGATGTAAGGTACGTTTGTCGAGGACCTGACTACTCGAATCAATCACACGTTCTAATCCCATGCGATATCGTTCCTGATATTTTCTAGCTTCTTCAATACTTACAATGTCACGATATGCGCGTAATGAACTATAAACAGTGGTAAAAAGCTTTTTACGGTCTAATTCCGTTTTCTCTTTATAGTCGTTAATATCGTAATCAACAATCACCTGTTCTTCGGGTGCTTGACCTGGCTGACCTGTACGAAGAACAATACGAGTGAAGTGATTATTGAGGTCTTCACGCATCCATTTGGCTAAATTCAGACCCGCATCGTCTGTTTCCATAACAACATCAAGAAATACCAGAGCTATGTCACGCTGATTTCGTAATATTTCCTTTGCTTCTTCTGCACTATATGCATTATAAAAATCGATGTGCCTGTTTTCTAATTCAAAGCGCTTTAATGCCATTTGGGTAATAGTATGGACATCTTTCTCATCATCAACTATGAGTACTTTCCAAGGAGGGTAATCATTTTGTGGTGATTGTTCTAAAAAGGGAAGGGACATTTCTCGTCACATTTCAAAGCTACTAATTAACGTATAGCTAATGTCGTCAATATTTCAACCAATCTGCGGCTTTAGATGCAAAAGTTATCAATATTCCATGATGTATGTTTAGAAACATAGCTGTAAAGATATATGTGCAATCATTTCTTGACACTATAAACATTTAGTATTTAGCACGACATAGCGTTTGTTTGGGGCGCTGTTATAATGTGGCTCATTGAATCCAAAGGTAACTTTTACTGATTGGTATAACTATGTACATATTCGTTGGAGCGAAGTCTAAATGTCTAGTCAACACTTATTAAATGAAACGCATAATCCTGAACTTAGAAGCTGGGTAGAGTCTGCTAATCAACCTGGCAATGATTTTCCAATTCAAAACCTTCCGTTTGCGGTTTTTCGTCGCAAAGGTAGTAATGAGAACTTTCGCGGTGGTGTTGCCATTGGTGACCAAGTCGTTGATTTAAAAGCAGTCAAAGCACTTGATGTGTTTTCTGGGTTAGCGCAAGAGGGTCTTGCTGCGTGCGATAATCAAGCGTTAAATGAGTTTATGGGCATGGGCAAGGCCGTATGGCATGCCGTTCGCGTAGCATTGTCTGAAGGCCTAGCTACCGGTAGTGCTTTAGAATCGCAATTAGCAACATGTTTAGTGCCTATGGCTGATGTTGAGTATGATTTACCGTGTCGAATTGGTGATTACACGGATTTTTATACTTCCATTCATCATGCAACATCAGTGGGTAAATTGTTTCGTCCTGACAACCCGTTGTTACCAAATTACAAATGGGTGCCAATTGGCTACCATGGCCGCTCTTCTTCAATTGAAGTTTCAGGTCATTCTTTTAAACGCCCTAAAGGACAACTTAAGCCGCCTACAGCCGATACGCCGGTATTCGGAGCTTGTAAACGTCTAGACTACGAAATGGAAGTTGGTATTTATATCGGTAACGGTAACGAGCTCGGTGATACCATCTCAATGGATGAAGCAGAAGATCACGTGTTTGGTATTTGCTTGTTCAATGACTGGTCTGCGCGTGATATTCAAGGCTGGGAATACCAACCATTAGGGCCATTCCTTGCGAAAAACTTTGTTTCTACGGTTTCTCCTTGGATTGTTACTACAGAAGCGTTAGCTCCTTACCGTTGTGCCTGGACACGTGATGAAAGTGATCCTCAGCCATTAGAATATCTTGAGTCTTCATTAAACCGCGAAGCAGGGGCATTTGATATTCAGCTAGAAGTGCAGCTTGAAACAGAAAAAATGCGTAATGCGAATGATCAAGCCGCCCGTTTGTCTTTGTCTAGCTTCCGCCATTCATATTGGACTGTCGCTCAAATGGTAACGCACCATACTGTAAATGGGTGTAACCTACAACCAGGCGATATGTTTGGTAGTGGCACGCAGTCAGGACCAACGCACGAAGAAGCTGGCTCTATGCTTGAGTTAAGTATTGGTGGTAAAGAACAGATCTCACTACCAAATGGTGAACAACGTACGTTTTTGGAAGACGGCGACAATGTTATTATGAAAGGTTGGTGTGAAAAAGATGGAGCTGCGCGTATTGGCTTTGGTGAGGTGTCAGCGCTTATACTACCTGCAGAATAATTGTTACTAATTATTTAGTTTAAAAGCGCTCATATGGGCGCTTTTTTGTACCCTTAAAATTTCTTATTCGCACCATTGTTTCACTCTTCATACAACAAACTCGTGAAAAAACAGTTCAGTAGTTTAGCCAAAACTGGGGCTTTTTTGGTATTCGATTTATCCTCAATTGATTTTGGTAAATTCGTCAACTTTGCTTTACTGTATAAATTATATTTTGTTAAATTCGTGTGAAAACCCCGTTTTCTGGTTTTTATTTGTACAAAAGTTGTCTCAATAATAAAAAAAATTGATGATTTTTTTCCGATGTTTTTTCAGCTTACATCTGTAAAATTTTACGAAGGTTTTCGCACAAAAGAACTACGAAAGTTTTCTGTGAGCGGTTGTTTTATAGGCGTTTCACGCAAACTCAAAGTTGTGACGCTCCATAAACTGAAAATCCTGTCAAAGTAAAAAATCCTATAAAATCGTTAATCTATCGCATTTTTTTTGGCTGTAACTTACTTGTAATGCGTTTCTGACTGTTCTATATATAGATAAGCCGAAAATTAGAAGTCGCATTATAAGTGGCTCATTAGGCAACATAATAATTAGAATTTTTCTATGAAAGCTAGGAAGGAAATAACATGTCAAAACAATTCCGTGCCGGAACGTTAGCTCTTGCCGTAGGGTTAGCGCTAGGCAACGCACCCGTGTATGCAGCAGAAGCAGAAACAGCTGCAAAAAAAGAAAATGTTGAACGTATTGCGATCGTTGGTTCGCGTGCAGCACCTCGTTCAGTGGCTGAATCGCCAGTACCTGTTGATATTGTAGGTGCAGATGAACTGAGCAAAAATGGTTCGTCAGATATGCTTGATATGCTTCAAGCGGCCGTCCCATCGTTTAACGTACGTCAGCAACCAATTTCAGATGCTGCATCGTTTATTCGTCCGGTGAACCTTCGTGGTTTATCATCAGATTCAACATTAATTCTATTGAATGGTAAGCGCCGTCATCGTGCTTCTGTTATTGCTTTCCAAGGTGGTGGCGTTAACGATGGTGCTCAAGGTCCTGATATTTCAGTTATTCCTTCGGTAGCATTAAAACAAGTAGAAGTACTACGTGATGGTGCAGCAGCACAATATGGTTCAGATGCTATCGCTGGTGTTATGAACTTTGTTTTGAAAGATGATGCTGATGGCGGTTCGATCTCGGTTCGTTCAGGCGAATATTATGACGGTGACGGTGAACAGCTTGTTGTTGATGGTAACATCGGCCTACCGTTCACTGATGATGGTTTTGCAAACTTAAGCTTTCAATACAAGAACGCTGATGCGACAAGTCGTTCAGTACAACGCCCTGATGCTCAAGCATTAATCGATGCAGGTAACTCAGCAGTTAACGATCCTGCGCAAGTCTGGGGTAACCCTGAAATCGAAGACGATATCACAATTTTCGGTAATATCGGTCTAGATTTAGGTAATGACAAAGAATTCTATATGTTCGGTAACTATTCTGACCGAACTGCAACAGGTGGCTACTATTATCGTAACCCGCAAAACCGTGGCGGTGTATTTACCGATGGTGATGGTAACCTTTTAGTTGGTGCGATGGACGGCAATGCAGCTGCATGTCCTAATATTCCAATTACTTCTGGCAACGTACTTAATCAACAAGATTATATCGATAATGTAGCCAATAACGACAACTGTTGGGCATTCAACGAGTTGTTCCCTGGTGGTTATACGCCGCAATTTACGGGCGACATTAATGACACGTCTTTAACAGCAGGTGTTAAAGGGGAAATTAAAGGCGGATTCTTAGATGAAGCATACTTTGACATTAGTGGTTCTGTTGGTCGAAACAAGTCTACTTATACACTAGCAAACACGGTAAACCCTTCAATGGGGGCAAACCAACCATTTGATAATACGTTTGACACGGGTTCTTACATCCAGTTGGAAAAAGCCTTTAACGTTGATGTGTCAAAAAGTGTTGAGGTAGGTTTGGATGAGCCAATGAACTTAGCATTTGGTGCTGAGTGGCGCCAAGAAAGCTTTGAAATTGTTTCAGGTGAAGAAGCATCTTGGAAACAAGGTCCATTAGCGACTCAAGGCTTCAGTGTTGGGTCACACGGTTTTGCTGGTTTCTCACCTGAGTCACAAGGTATCAACAAGCGTCAAAGTATTGCTGCTTACGTTGATGTTGAAGCTCAGTTAACTGAAGATTTCTTAGTGGGTGCTGCGCTTCGTTATGAAGACTTCTCATCATTTGGTGATACGCTTAACTATAAACTAACTGCGCAATATGCAATTAATGACGAATTATCAATTCGTGGTTCTCATTCAACAGGCTTCCGCGCCCCTACTGTAGGTCAGGCGAACGTTGTAAATACACAAACGTCATTGGTTAATGGCGAGTTAGTGCAATCAGCAACTTATCCACCAACACACCCGGTTTCAGCTGTTAAAGGTGGTGTAGAGCTTGAGCCGGAAGAGTCAGAAAGCTTTGCAGTTGGTTTAGTTTATCAAACTGGCGACTTCTTCCTAACAGTTGATGCGTATACGATTGAAGTTACTGACCGTGTTGCACAAACAGATAAACTAGACATTACGCAAGCTGATGTAAATGCATTACAAGGTATTTACCCAAGCCCTGAATTGTTATTAGGTGGTAAAGTTACATTCTTTGCTAACGACTTCGACACGACTACACAAGGTGTTGACGTAGTAGCTAACTATTCTATGGAGTTAATGGGCGGCGATACTAAATTTAGCTTGGCATATAACTACAACTCAACAGAAGTAGACAACCCAGGCAAATTCACTACCGGCTTTAAAGTAAGACGTTTGGAAGAAGGTATTCCTGAGCATCGTGCAACGTTTACTATTGCGCAATCTTGGGATGACGTAAGCATGTTTGTTCGTGCGAACTACTTTGGTGAGTGGTTTGCGACGCATGCGGATGAGCCTGATGAGTTTAGCTCATACGGTTGGTCAGAAACTGTTGGTTCTTCTTATACAATTGATGCTGAAGTTAGCTACTTTGTAAATGAAAACTGGACGTTATCGGCTGGTGCTAACAATATCTTTGACGAAGAAGCACAAGAACTTCAAAAAGGCGGCGCTTATAGTGTTGTTGGTGCGAAGTTCTACGAAAGTGGTCCATTCGATTACAACGGTGGCTTCTACTACGTAAAAGCGACATATAACTTCTAGTCTTTCTAGAACACTCTGAACTAAATTAAAAGCCACATATTTTGTGGCTTTTTTATTTTTGCTTTTTGACCCGTCCTAAATAAGGTTGACACTTTTCCTCCACTAAATTGGAGTGTTATGACGTCTAATTAGGCCATTTAAATTCGGTCTTATGCATTTTTATGGCATCTAGGCGGGCACTACTAATAGCGTGCTTAATTTCAATGCCTATTAAACCCTGTTCAACGAACGGTTTCGCGATGATTTGAGAAGCTATGTTAAACAGTTCTTGCAAATATTCTTTTTGTACATAGGGCGAACTTTCTAAGCCTTTTCTGCCTTGAAAATCTGCCTGACATACCAGAAGAAAGTCATGGAAGTCGTTTGGTTTATTCCAGGCACTAAGCTGATCAAATAATTTTAGAATTGTTGTCGCTTTTAATTCTCGTGCTTTGTGGACATGGAGATGAAATTCACAGACTTGCAAGGACAATAATTTGATGTGATTGGGCACTCTAATGCGCTCACAAATTGCTTTTACAAGTGGTAAGCCTGATTTTTCATGACCTCTATGACTCGGCCATTTTTCAGGCGGCGTTAGAGACTTTCCTAAATCATGACACAGTGCCGCAAATCGAATAGACAATTTGTCAGACAGTTCTGCTGCCCGACGTAGCACCATCATAGTGTGTTCGCCTGTGCAGATTTCAGGGTGCCATTGGGCTGGATTGGGAATGCCCCAAAGTGCATCCAGTTCTGGCCAAAGTTGCTTTAATGCCCCACATTGCCTTAAAACAAGTATGAAAACATCAGGATTCGTTTCGCTTAATCCACCCTCAAACTCTTTCCAAATTCGCTCGGCAGATAATGTTTTTAGCTCATCACTATCAACGACTTGTTTCATCAGAGCCATAGTTTCAGGCGCTACTGTAAAGTTGAGGTAGTGATAGCGTGCAGCAAAACGAGCAACACGTAGCACCCGAAGTGGGTCTTCAACAAACGCTTCTGATACATGACGCAGAACTTTATTTTTCAAATCTGCCATACCGTTGTATGGATCTATAATCGCTCCATCAATGGACTGCGCCATCGCATTTACAGTGAGATCACGACGAAATAAGTCTTGCTCAATGGTCACATCTGGTGAAGCATAACAAACAAAGCCTGTATATCCGGTGCCTTTCTTACGCTCAGTGCGAGCAAGTGCATATTCTTCTTTAGTTTCTGGGTGTAAAAATACAGGGAAATCTTTGCCAACTTGCTTAAATCCACGATCAAGCATTTGCTCGACCTGACCGCCGACAACCAAGAAATCACGTTCAACGACTTGTCTGCCAAGTAGCGCATCTCTTACTGCACCACCGACGAGATATATATCTAAACCATCTGTAGAAACTTGCTTACTCATCAAGACAACTTCATACCTTAAAAATATGAGTGATCATATCACAGAAGATGGTTAAAGTGCGCTACTGAGTCAATACCACTTGACCTAGATGCATACTCAATCATAAGAACACTATTGCGCCCATTGATGTGCGTTGTAATTATTTAAAAAATAATAGCTATATTTTCACAACATTAACGCAATAAAAATCCTATGTATTTCGCTCGCAAATTTTTACAAACATATTAACTTTGATAGTCGCCTATAGACAAAAGTGAGCCTTGTGGTTGCACCCCAGCCTAATTACAGAACTTATCTAGTTTACAAATGGCTGGTGGTCTGATATCCAATATAGGCCATGAAATTAGTAGCGGGTTAGTATGTGAATGGGGGAGATAGCTTGGTTCTTGGCTTTATGATGTAACTCACTAAGCGAAAACTAAATAGAGGTTCTAGTCGAGTTTAATGCGCAACTCTCGGCTAGCAAAATAAATGCAAAAGGACACGCAGGTATGAGCATTGCCGTTAATCACAAATCAACACGTTTAACTATGGAAAGTAGTCAGACTTACATGAGCTTTGGGAAAATAGCGCTATGGCTTGTTGCTCTATATATTATCCCTAAATTCTATTCTTACATTATTCTGCTCGGCTCATATTACGTGCAACAAGAAAGTGCTGTCACTAGTGATGGATTTTTACTGTGGATGCAAAAAACTAGCGTCATGTTGACAGGCTCGGCACTGGCCTTTCTCTTAACTATTCCTGTTTTAGCAAAAGTAACGGAAGGGGCTAACTGGCAACAACGATGCCAATGGTTAAATATTCACAAGGTAAATGCTGTCAAATTATTAGCTTGGGGCGCTGGCTTTGCAGGTATATTTTTAGTCTTTCAGGTGTTAAACATAGCACTCGATGTGCCAGCAGAGCCATTTATGGCAAAACTTAAAGTTGAGTTTTCTGACAGTCCGTTAATATTCTTGTTATTTTTTTGCGCATGTGTACTTGCACCTTTGTTTGAAGAAATTGTATTGAGAGGCTGGCTGTATCAAAGGCTGCTAAATAAACAGGTCAACGAAAAAGTTGTTATCGTCTTATCCTCGCTTTTATTCGCAGTAAGCCACGAGCAGTATGGCCACTATTTGACATTCTTTGCTATTTTTACTTACGGCTGTTTTTTAGCGATTGTTCGTAGCAGAACACAAAATTTATCTTATCCGATACTGATTCATATGTTGTATAACACAGCGCTATTAGTGCATTTATTTTTCTTTAGTTAATTGCCTAAAGTGACGAGAGGGAAAAATTTAGATTTAGAGTCGCGATATGCAGACTGGTGAAATGAACTTACAGCCTTTGACATAACCCTATATTCACGGTAATTTCATCGACAATTGGATTTTGAGTTGATGATATGTACACCGGATATTTTGGTTTAAAAGAAGCACCATTTACCATTGCACCAAACCCTGCTTATTTGTTTATGAGTGATCGTCATAGAGAGGCGCTTGCGCACTTAACCTACGGGCTAGGTGATACTGGTGGGTTCGTATTGCTAACTGGCGAGGTAGGGACGGGAAAAACCACTATTTGTCGTACGGTAATGGAGCAACTGCCTGACAATACTCAAGCAGCGTTTATTTTGAATCCTACGTTGTCATGTGAAGAGTTGTTAGCAACCTTGTGTGACGAATTAAAGATTCGTTATAAAAAAACAGGGGCATCAATAAAGTATTTCACTGATAAAATTCATCAGCAATTGCTCGATAATCATGAAAAAGGAATAAACACACTTTTAGTGATTGATGAAGCGCAACATTTGCAGGCAGAGGTGCTCGAACAATTACGGTTATTAACTAATTTAGAAACCAATACCAAAAAGTTGCTGCAAGTCATTCTAATTGGCCAACCAGAATTGCAGCAGTTACTCCAGCGGAGAGATTTACGTCAACTGGCACAACGAATAACCGCTCGTTATCATTTAATGCCTTTAACGCTTGCTGAAGTTGAACAGTATATTAAGCACCGACTTTCGGTAGCAGAGTGTGTTCGTCCTTTGTTTAATCGAGGTGCGGTTAAACAGATTCATCGCATTTCGAAAGGTATTCCACGGGTGATGAACTTGCTGTGTGAACGCTCACTTATTAATGCCTTTAACAGTAACGATACTGTAGTGAACGCGGCGATTGTCAAACGTTCTGCGATTGATGCGCTAGGCCCAGAGGCCGAAGTAAAGTCTGTATGGGTATCAACTCCTTTTAAGTTGATGTATACGAGTGTTGCGATTGTTGCGTCTGTCGGGCTAGGGTACTTCGTTGGCTTTGAACGACAAGCAACAGATATGAATACGTTTGATTCTGCTAAGCAACATTTGGTCTCACCGCCATCAAATCATTTAATTCCAGCAGACAGAAACGAAATGTATCAAGCGCATGCGAGCTTGCAATCACCAACCTTGCAAACACCAATCATGCAAACACCGCCAGCGCAAGTTTCGTCATCTTCTGATGACGCTATGCAATCCAGTCCTCGTGATGGAAGTTTTGCGCAGTCGCAAGATGAAACAAAGCGCTCCACAGAGTTTTCTACTGACAAAATAGCGGTTCAGGAAACACCAACAAAGGCAATAAATGTAGAAACAGCGGTTGAAGAAGAGAGTGTCTTGGCCTCCCAGCAAGAGACTAGCGAGCCTAATGAAGAAGATTTTAAGGTGCTTGGTTACCAACCTGAAAAGTACCAACAAGCGCAATCACGTAAGGTATTTACTGTAGAGCAGGGTGAAGGCGTATCGGATGAATTGTTAGCGAGATTTCAATCTGCCATTACAGCAACAGAACAGGAAGTTAGTTCGGATATATTGTCGTCTGAGCAATCTACTGATGAGCTATATTCGGAAATTATGCCTTTACATGAAATGCCAGAAGCTTTCAAAGATGCGTTGCCCGAAATTTCTTTTGAAATGCATATTTACGCAACAGATGGCAAAGGCTGGGTGCGTGTAAATGGTGAAGATAGATACCAAGGCGACGAAATTATTGGTGGTGTTGAAATTACTGAGATATTGCCACAACGTGTAGTGTTATCGTTTAATGGTGAAAAGTTTAGCATGCCTGCTTTGTCAAGCTGGTAGGAGAATCGAGCGATTTAATTAATCGATGAATGCTGTTTTGAAAAAGCCCAGTAAATTGATATTAAATTCCTCTGGTCGAATGCTGCACTCAATTTGATCTCGTGCTTTAGAGCTGCTCAAATCAATTTCTTCAATTGGAATGGCTTGGCTCATACGCGTGTTGTAAAACACTTTCACAAACGGTTTGAGTGGTTTGGCTGAGTTTAGTCGGCTAATTAACCCGAGTTTTCCGCTATCCAGTTTAACTAACGTACCAACTGGATAGAGCCCTAAACATTGAATAAAACTTTCAACCAGCGCTTTGTCGTATGAGCTGTCGACACATTGCTTGAGGTTTTTAAAGGCGTTAATTGGGTGCATGCCAGACTTATATACGCGGTCAGCGGTCATTGCGTCGTAGCTATCAACTATGGCAATGACACGTCCATATTTTGATATTTGCTTGTCGGTAAGCTGAAGCGGATAGCCATTGCCGTCCAAGCGCTCATGATGTTCTTTTACCATGCTTATGGCAATGTGTGACAAATGGGCAGATTCTTCCAGTAACTCTACACCCAGTTGCACATGGCGTTGCATTTGTTGGTATTCTTTGTCTGTTAATCGGGCTGGCTTATGCAAAATTGCATCAGGAATGCGAATTTTACCTATGTCATGCAAGAATGCGCCTAGTGCTAGTTGCTCTATAACTTCCCGTTTCTCACCTAGATGTTTGGCAAATATTGTCGTTAAAATTGAAACGTTTAGCGAATGTTCGATCAGATACTCATCCTTCATTCGTAGCCTTGCCATACAGGCAAGAGCATCTTGATTGCGAAAAATGGAATCTACAATCGCATCTGTTTGTAATCGCGCTGACTCAATATCGAACATTTTTCCACTGGCGATATCATTGAGAATTTTTGACTGTAGTTCTTTTGCATTGCCATAAAGCTTACTAGCCGTCTTCATTTCATGATCGAGTGAAACCTTGGGTTGAAATTGCGCAGGCGGAGTTTCTACTTGTGCTGTATTGCCAACTTCTACTGCGGGCAATTCTTGTGCGGGTTTGTTTTTATCTTTATCAGGATCTACTGATACGTGCGTGACGCCAGACTTTTCTAATCGATTGATAGCGTCATTATTTAGCACATATCCTTCGGACTTTACGGTTACACTCTTTTTGCCGCTGACTATTTCGACAACGTACATGCCTATTCTAAGCTGAGAGATTGGAATTTTGATAATTGAGTGTTTGATATCTTGTGCTGGCATGTAATTGGCTACTTTTGAATTCTCGTACCTACACCTAAACTATGTATAATCATAGTTCAGGTGTAGTGAATTGCGCCAGTTTTATTGCCAAGCTGGCATGTTGCGTTCAAATGCTTCTATTTTATCAAGCTTTTGCAATGTCCAGCCTACACTATCAATACCTTGTTCTAAACAATATTGATGAAAACTATCCAGTGAAAATGGGAAACTTTCATCGCCAGCAGAAATGGTATTTCCTGTTAAATCAACCGTTAGCGTTAGCTGTGCATTGGGCGCAAGTGCAAATAAGCGATTGATTTGCTCTTCGGATAATTTAATTGGCAACACACCGATATTGATACAGTTCGCGTAAAAAATATCGGCAAAACTAGGAGCGATGATTACTTTGAATCCGTATTCCTGTAATGCCCAAGGCGCATGTTCACGGCTTGAGCCACAGCCGAAATTTTCACGAGTTAGCAAAATACTGGCATCTTGATACTGTGCTTCATTCAGAATGAATTCAGGGTTGTTTTGCGTTCCCTGTTCATCTAAATATCGCCAATCATGAAACAAATGCTGACCAAATCCAACACGTTCTGTTTTCTGTAAAAACTGCTTAGGGATAATTTGGTCAGTGTCAACATTTGCTGTGTCTAATGGCACAACTAAGCCGGTATGTGTAGTGAATTTTTCCATGATTATGCCTCCGTAGCGCCTAAATCGACAAAATGTCCAGCTATGGCTGCCGCAGCTGCCATTTCTGGGCTAACCAGATGGGTACGACTGCCTCGTCCCTGACGGCCTTCAAAGTTTCGGTTACTCGTTGACGCACAACGATCGCCTTCTGCTAGTTTGTCATCGTTCATACCTAAGCACATTGAACAACCAGGCAATCGCCATTCAAACCCTGCCGCTGTGAAAATATCGGCTAAGCCCTCTTGTTCTGCTTGTTCCTTAACACGGTATGAGCCAGGGACGATTATTGCGTCAACAGAACTCGCCACTGTCTTGCCTTTGGCTATAGCCGCAGCTGCGCGTAGGTCTTCAATTCGTGAATTAGTACAAGAGCCAATGAATACTTTGTTAATGGCGATGTCAGTTATTTTCATTCCAGCTTCTAACCCCATATAGGCTAGCGCTTTCTTGCAAGAGTCTTGCGCTACAGGATCAGAGAAATCACTGGGAGAGGGGACAACTCCGTCAATGGCTGTTACTTGCCCTGGGGTGGTTCCCCAAGTAACTTGTGCCTTTATGTCTTTACCTTCTAACACAATGACTTGATCGAATGATGCATCTGCGTCTGAATATAACGTTTGCCAATCAGCGACAGCTTGTTCCCACAATTCATCTTTGGGTGCGTATTCTTTGCCTTTTAAGTAGGCAAATGTGGTGTCGTCTGGTGCGATTAAGCCTGCTTTGGCGCCAAATTCAATACTCATATTACAGATGGTCATGCGTTCTTCCATCGTTAAAGATGAAATGACATCTCCGCAATATTCGACGACATAACCCGTTGCGCCTGCGCTACCCGTTTTTCCTATGATGGCTAGAATTATGTCTTTGGCGCTTATGCCTGGCGCAACTTTGCCTCGTACCTCAATTTTCATCGTTTTGGCTTTTGTTTGGCGCAATGTTTGTGTCGCAAAAACATGCTCAACTTCTGATGTACCAATACCAAACGCTAAAGCACCAAAGGCACCATGGGTCGCCGTATGTGAATCACCGCAAACGATAATGGTGCCAGGTAACGTCAAGCCTAGTTCAGGCCCCATAACGTGTACAATGCCTTGGTTTTTGTGTCCCATACCAAATAACTCAATGCCAAACTCTTTACAGTTTTTCTCAAGTGTTCGTAACTGGTTGGCAGCACCTTCACCCGCGGCATCTATCTTAATAGATCGCGTTGAAATATTGTGATCCATCGTTGCTATCGTGCGCTCTGGGTGGCGTAACTTACGGTTATGAAAACGCAAGTTTGCAAATGCTTGCGGTGAAGTTACTTCGTGGATCAAATGACGATCAACGTAAAGTAATGGTGTTTCACCTGCCTTTTCTTCAACTAAATGGCGTTGCCATAATTTATTGTATAACGTACTCGCCATGTTATGACTCCTTAATGAATTTACAGATGATATCGCCCATTTCACTCGTCGTTTTTGCCTGCGAAGCTTGTTCTGCATTTAAAAGATCTCGTGTGTAATTGCCTGCATCTAAAGCCTTTGCTACAGCGCTTTCAATCGCTGTAGCCGCAGCGTCTTGTTGTAAGCTGTATCTAAGCAATAGCGCTGCTGACAAGATTTGGGCGATTGGATTGGCAATTCCTTTACCAGCAATATCAGGTGCAGTGCCACCCGCTGGTTCATACATACCAAAACCATTTTCATTCAAACTTGCTGACGGTAAAAGACCCATTGAACCTGTGATCATGGCGCATATGTCAGACAAAATATCGCCAAATAGATTTGAGCACAGCATGACATCAAATTGCGCGGGATTTCTCACTAATTGCATCGCTGCGTTATCCACATACATGTGCTCTAGAGTCACTTGTGGAAATTCCTGAGCAATCTCGTTTACTACTTCGCGCCATAATTGTGAACTTGCCAGTACATTGGCCTTATCTATCGAAATAACTTTGTTGTTACGCTTTTGCGCTGCTTCAAAAGCCAATCTGGCGATTCTCGCGATTTCATGTCTGCTATAAATCATGGTATCAAATGCGGCTTCTTCCAGACTTCCTTGATTCTTTCGACCTTTAGGTTCGCCGAAATAAATACCGCCAGTTAATTCTCTCATCACCAAAATATCAAAGCCGGTTGAGGAAATATCAGCTCGCAACGGTGAAAGTGATGACATAGCAGGTTGTAGTTGTGCAGGGCGCATATTGCAAAATAAGCCAAAATGGCCTCTCAATCCAAGTAATGATGCACGCTCTGGTTGTTCTGTTGGTGGTAAGTTTGTCCATTTAGGGCCGCCAACAGAGCCGAATAGTATGGCATCTGCTTGTTCACAGCCTTTAATCGTTGAGTCGGGTAGGGCCGTGCCGTGGTTGTCTATCGCACATCCACCAACGTCGTAATGATTAAAACTAATGGGAAAACTAAATTTATCAGCTACGGTTCGTAATACTTTTTCAGCTTCGGCCATCACTTCTGGGCCTATACCGTCACCAGCTAATATTGCAATTGAAGACATGTTGATATTTCCTTTAGTTAAATTTGTGATTGTGCCAATGCAGGTTTTACTTCTTTCTTAATTTCTGCAATTGTTTGAGCACGATGAATGTTGTTCAAGCAATGAATTAGCGCTTGCCCAGATGCTTCGATAACATCGGTCGCTAAGCCGTGGCCATGGAAGTTTCTGCCTTGCCAAGCAACGACTATGTCTGCTTTACCTAAACCGTCTTCCCCTTCGCCTTTGTTCGAAATTTTGTAGTCGGCAACATCAAAGTTAATATCGACACCTTGCTTAATGGCTCGATAAAGGCTGTCGACAGGACCATTGCCTGTTGCAGAGACGATTTGGCTCTCATTGCCTTTGATTAAGTTCAAGCTAGAGGTGGCAAACTTGCCGTTGCCACACTGAACATTTAATGACTGGATTTGGTAATAATCTTGCTCGTCTTGTTGTTGAATGTTGAAAAGCATAGCCTCTAAATCATCATCAAAAACTTGGCCTTTCTTGTCTGCCAATACTAAAAAGTCAGCATATAAGGCTTCTAAGTCGTAATCCTTTTCTTGATAACCTAAACTTTCCATTCGGTGCTTGATCACATGGCGACCACTGCGTGAAGTTAGGTTTAATTTAGTCTTACTAATGCCTACACTTTCAGGTGTCATAATTTCATAGGTGTTGCTTGCTTTTAACATACCGTCTTGATGAATACCTGAAGAATGGCTAAATGCGTTGCTGCCTACTATCGCTTTGTTTGGCTGTACTGGCATATTGCAAAGTTGACTGACTAACTTTGAACTACGAGCAATCTCTTGATGGTTAATGTTGGTAGAAACGTTCAACAAATCACGGCGGGTTTGCATGATCATAGCTACTTCTTCTAACGAACAGTTGCCAGCGCGTTCACCAATCCCGTTAATGGTACATTCGATTTGTCGTGCCCCCGCTTGAACTGCAGCGATAGAGTTTGCTACAGCTAATCCCAAATCGTTATGACAGTGGACAGAAATAATGGCTTTGTCGATATTGGGTACACGATTAAATAGCGTGTCGATAATGCCACCAAATTCTGTCGGAATGGTATAACCAACCGTATCAGGGATGTTTACCGTAGTTGCGCCAGCTTTGATTGCTTGCTCTACCATGCGGCACAAATTATCAATTGGGGTACGACCCGCGTCTTCACAAGAAAATTCGACATCATCTGTGAAACGACGCGCGAACTTGATCGCGTTGATGGCCATAGATTCAACATCTGAAAAGTCTTTTCTCAATTTTTGCTGTACGTGTACATCTGATGTTGAAATAAAGGTATGAATTCTAAATTGGTCCGCAACAGACAGTGCATCAGCACATGCTTGGATGTCGGCTTCAACCGCGCGTGAAAGTCCGCACACAATCGAATTCTTAACCGTTCTAGCTATTTGCTGCACAGAATCGAAGTCACCGGGCGAAGACACCGGAAAGCCCGCTTCAATAATATCTACACCTAATCGCTCGATCGCTTGTGCTATTTGTAGTTTTTCATGCACTGACAAGCTTGCCGTTAATGCCTGTTCACCATCCCTTAACGTGGTGTCGAAGATAATTACTTTATTGTCCATCATATTTCTCGCTGTTAATCAGTCAAAATTTGCGGGCATAAAAAAACCCGCGTTATTTGCGCGGGTTTCTATCATTCTTTATCTAAAAATTAAGCAATATAGACCAGTCCGCGCGGCGAAGCTGCGAGGAGGAGGTTAATTAAAATGTGCTTAATTGAGTTGTTCATTCGATTCTTAATCTTGTAATTTTGATAAATAAAATCATGTAATCATTTACATTAATTAGCAGCAGTAATTCGCATGTTTTACATTTAGCTTTTACATTCAGCTTACGCTTTTTGATGCTTGCTGCTCAGTGCTATTTATATTAATAGCGTATTTGCTTAAATGGAGTCAACAGCAATTTGTCTAATGATTAGACGCTTTTGCTATAAGGTTAAAACTAGGGCTTATTGGCAGTTTCCGTAAACGTAAACTCTGTCGTTATGGTATTTTTCGACTTAGAGTGACCAATAATTCAAGGATTTCCGTTGTTTTAAGTTTCGAAACAGATTCAGAGGTTTTGCTTTTTTATGTGACTTTCCATGATTAATTAGCTGTTCAACCGCGTCGAGAATTCTGGCTGATGATTGGCCATCTTTGTATGGATGTAAGCTCATTGCGTAGTTGTTTATTTCCGCTAATAGTTCTTCACTTGGTTCTAGTGCCTGAGCAATGGCAGAAGGGAGTTCAGACGCTTCACTAATATCAATTAGGTAATCACCCGGCTGGCTGTTATTAAGTGTAATAACGGGCTTGTTGAGCAGGGCAAATTCACCAATTACAGAGGAGGTATCGGAAATCATCATGTCCGCACATTGCAGTAAACTACTGATATCTGCTTGTTTTACGATTTCGACATTTTTAGCGTTTAACGTTAAGTAGCGATTAATCCATTGTTTATCCATTTTAGGATGAAACTTAATAATCCAGTGCCAATTTTCATGCTGTTGGCTAAGCGTATAAATTTGCTCAAAAAGGGCAGGGGCGCTGGTAAGAGATGGTGAAAAGGTCGGTGCATATAGAATAACCTTTTCGGCGTCATTTGGTCGAGAATAAGCCGGTGTATTAAACAAAGGATCGAGTTTTGGCCAACCCGTTTCTACCACGTCGAAATAACCATGTTTATCTGCAAGCTCTTCAAATTTTTGAGTCGTTGCAGGTCCATGCGTACAATATAAATCGAAGTAACCGCGAATAACAAAGTGGCCTTTTTTCTTGTACTCTAGACCATGAAATACTTGTACTTTTATGCCTGGAATAAAATTAGGAATCACATTGCCGGGTACATAACATACTTGCGGATCAAAATTTCGAGCTACGTTTATGCTCGTTGTAACATCTTCACTGTCATCGAAATTTTCCATGTTTACTTCGTCGCCAATCACTAACCATTTAACGGTACCACCGCGGCGGGAAATTTCTTGTTGTAGCGGTCTCAAGATTTCAAACGAATAGTTTTGAGAGATGTAAAATAGGCTTCTTAACATGATTTGATTCTTTTTATTCCATTTATTAGTCGTCACAAAACGTCAACGTTCAACGATAACAACATTTAGCTAGGATTACTGCTTTCTGCAATTATAAAGTCGGCAATACGGTCGCTACATTTGCCATCTACAGTTCCGGTTAACAATTCCGTCATCGATTTTCTATCAGGCTCTTTAAGTGAGGGGTCATTGATATGCAATAACGTTTGAGTAAGCAGTTCATTTATGTTCGTTACACGTGTAGCAACCTTACCAAAGTACGCCAAGTCTTGGTCAAGTCGTTTTTTCAGTCGCCATTTTAAAACGCCTCGATAAGACCAACGAACCTTGAAAAAATCACACCAAATAGCAGGCTTATTTAACGCAGTAAATTCAAATAAAGTGGACGAAGTGTCACTAATAAGCAAATCTGCTACCGCCATAAAGGGCAATATTGATATTTCCTCTGCTTTGGCGAGGTAAACATTTGGATATTGCTGCCACTTGGTAAAAACTTCTTGCTGCCTACGATACCTGTCTTTTGTTAGTGAAAAGAAGTGCGGTTTAATAATTAAATTAAATGCGGTCAATTTTTCAGGAAAATCTAAAGGCAGCTTTTCAATGCTACTTGGGTAGTATGTTGGCGCGTAGAGAATAGTTTGTTTGTTTGAGTCTAACCCTAATGAAGTAATGTTAGGTTTAGCTTGAGAGCCGTTAATAATCGGATCAAGTTTAGCGTATCCAGTGTCAATAAAGGTCTTACTAGGAAATGATTCTTTTAATCTAGTGTGTCTGTGCTGGCCCTCGACAAAACGATATTGAATGTCGGATTCTGATACATCATAATAACATGATTTTGGACCAATGCCGTGTTGCATGAGCGCGGTTCGACTATGCTGATTTATCTTGTTAAGTGATGCAAATGCGTTACCAAAAATGATCCATTCAGGCTTTTTCTGTTCGTATAGGCGTCGAGCTTCATCTGCATCAGCTACACGTAAATAAGGTAATTGATTGGCTTGTACGAAGTTTACCATTGCACTGTCCATAAGATCTTGCGTATACAAAACAAATGTACAGTGCACTCCGCGCAGCTTAAGTGCAGCGGCTACTGGTAAATATTGTGGTATATAGTAAAAGTGCTGTATATCAAAATAAACATGCATAAATTTTCAAATTACCAATTGTAACCGAATGACACGCGGTAATATGACTCACCATTAATGTCTTTGCCGAAGTTCAATCCGTAATTTAAAAATCCTGTTTTATAAAGCTGCTTAAGTTTCAATTCAGCTTCGGTTGCGCGTTCATACTGGTATGTTGCCGACGAGTCTACCGTGGCAGATCTTACCATAAGTTGCATGTTAAAGCTTGGAGAAATATGCCAGTTCAGTCGTGCTGTGGCTGCATTTCCTGCGGACTTATCGTCCAATGCTTTTACATCACCCCACCAGTGTCCCATAGTGACCATGTCATTGCGGTAACCTTCATCATATAGATGATGTACATACCAATGGGTATGAAAGTTAGTGTACTCGCCATAAACCGAGATGTTCTCGGTTAAGTAAGGTAAAAACAAACCCATTGTCCAGCCAACGTTGCCTAACTCATACGAATAATTCTTGGTATCTTCGCCACCATATTCTGCGAGTAGACTTACAGGGAATGAGCCAATACTAAAGTCAAATTTTGAGGTTACTGTAGCTATTTGGTTGCCGTTTTCTTCTGCGCAATCTTGTAAGTCAGAATCGCCGCCACAATTGTCGCCGCTTACAGGATCAATAATTGCCTTCCATAAATTGCTTAAACTTACACTGCGCTCACCGCCTGCAAACATAAATGTTCGCGTACCACCCAAGGTCCACCAATCAAAGGGCTGAATACTTAAGTGCATAGTTAGAAAACCAGGGCGACCTGAGGACGTGGTATCGTTAAAATGAATACCTTGCATTTCTTCAAGAATGCCAACTGACATCTCATATTTAACATTCCAATCTGTAATTGGCGTCACATTGCTTAGCGTGATAGACGGGGCAGGTTGAGCGTTAGTAGAAGCAGTTAGAGCACTTTCTTGCATTGGTGAAAGCCAATGCTCACGGTAACCCAAATCAAATTGAAAATATTCCGTGCCAAATGACATATACGTGTTGTGCGGAATGAATTTACTTCCATCACTAACGGTTCCGCCCCCAGAAAACAGTAAGTATTCATTGATTTGATAAAACGCAGAAATATTTGAGGTAATTACAGAGTCCAACGGCACACCGCGATTATTCGCTTGTGTGCGTGTCTTGTTGTCTGAATAACCTAACTCAACGCCCAGTTGTGTGATCCCACCTTGGCGTTTATAACGCTTTATATAATGGTTAATGCGTTTGTATAAGGTCGGATGCGTGTGCTTTACCTTTTCTAAATACTTTACAACGGTCACTATATG
The DNA here is from genome assembly GCF_053485835.1 of Thalassotalea fusca. Taxonomy (NCBI): domain Bacteria; kingdom Pseudomonadati; phylum Pseudomonadota; class Gammaproteobacteria; order Alteromonadales; family Colwelliaceae; genus Thalassotalea; species Thalassotalea fusca. The sequence goes on along the minus strand of NZ_JBQRUN010000006.1, from coordinate 190,106 downwards.
GTACGGATTGGCAAGCGTTGGCATTTGAGCAATTGTTGCCAGTCGCTCCATTTCAAGCTCTATTAAAAAGTCATTTTTTAATGGTAAGTAAGGACTTACGCCTGATGCGTTACTCTTGTTCGCTAAAATAAGTAAAGAAAATGCGACAAGGTACGCCTTAATACTAAGGTTCATAGCTACTGTTCTTGTTAATCTTAAGGGAGGTTATTTCCAGCTTTCCATTGAAGCGCGCTTCTTGGGGCTGAGCTTAGGAAGAATCAAACCAAATAGTAACCCGATAACCATCACAATGGCACCATTAAAAAACCACTGCTTTTTCATTTCAAAATCTTGATTGTCTAATTGCGCATTTGCTGTAGCCAACTCTGACTGCATTGCGGCTAGTTGTTTTTGAGAAGCGTCAAATTGATGAGTGACAGAGGTAAGTTTCTCCTGCGTATCATTTAATTGGTTCGAGAGTTGACTGTTTGATTCTGATAGCTCAGCAAGTTGCTGATTCAATTCTGCGACAGAAGTTCTCAAACCCGGTGCAAGGGAGACAAATTTTGACTCGACCCATGCCTCTCGCCCCTTGTCGTCAATGACTTGTGTATATTCATTGTCATTTCTGCCAGTTAGCTCTATTTCAGTGCCTGCAATAATACTACCCACAATACGGTAATTTGTGCCAGGCCCTGCATGCAAATAAATAAAAAGGTTATCTGAGATGTACGCTGTACTATTTGACTCTGGTGATTCTTGTGCAATTGATGAAAAACTCATTATAACTAGGATACTTACACAAAAATTTACTAACTTATTCATTGACCAACCATTTCAGCTACTTTCCGTGGCTCAAAATATTAGGGCTTTGCTCTGTTATTAGCAAGCTAAGTTTGGACAAATTAACGTATTTTTACACTTGTAATTGCTAAATGTATTGCTTGATGCTGATGGCTTTTGTAAGGTAAGTTTTTAATTAGAAAATTTTAACCTGATTTTCGAGCGATATTGGCGCAGATTGAACATTTAAACGCTAGTTATAGCTCAATGTGCAACGAGTTATAATTGCTTGAATTAATATAAATATGGCAACAGAAATAGAGCTCAAATACTTTGTAGTTGGGCAAAACGTAAAAGAATTAATTTCACAACTGCTTCTAGACAACCAAATTGAATTTGATTTGCAGGTCAAGCAACTAGGCAATAGCTACTTTGACACACCTGATTTAGCGCTTCGTAGGCTTGATATGGGGCTTAGAGTTCGTACGCAAAATACCACGAGAGAACAAACGATTAAGACCTCTGGTAGCGTCGTTGCAGGTCTGCATCAAAGACCCGAATATAATGTAGCTATTGAACAGGCATTTCCTGAACTTTCATTGTTTCCGCAAGATATTTGGCCAGCAACTGCAGACGTTGGTTGGATTCAACAAGCACTCGTCGCGCTATTTGATACAAACTTTGAACGCATCACGTGGGTATTTGCGTTTAATACTAGTACCATAGAATTAGCCTATGATCGCGGTACAATTGAGTCTAATGGCTGTGTAGAGTCAATTGACGAGGTTGAAATTGAGCTCGTTAATGGCAATACGAAAGATCTATTTTCTCTCGCGCAATTATTATTCTCCACCATGAAGCTACGACCTGGTACTAAGAGTAAAGCAGCACGAGGGTATGCACTTTGGCGCGGTGATCATGAGCCGTTAGATCAGTCTTTGGAAATTTATCACCAAAATGAAGGTGTTCTCAGTGCATTTTTGAATGGAGTGGGCCAGTGTCTTAACCAAATTCAATCAGCACTTGATACCTATTTCAAAACGGGGCAATTACAGGATTTATCGACATTTGTTGACGCCCTAGCTTCGCTTCGTCATGGCTTTTGGTTGTTTAATGACTACATGTCTAATGAATCTCGTAATTTGCGCGCTGAGTTAAGTCACTTTATTCAATTGTTTTCTTGGGTAGATAATGCCATCTATTTACAAGAGCTCATGAATAAAACGGGTAACTACCGGAAAAAACTCGAATACAGCGAACAGCTGATAGAACAGCTAAAACTGGAAAACCGTCGCCTGCCAGACAAGACCAATGTAGTGGAATTGATTTGTTCAGAACGCTTCAATCGATTGCAACTCGCATTATTAAAACTATTAGTAAGCAACGAACAATCAGATTACTTTTGTTCGGTGAGCGAAACCGTCAACTTGCGCCAGTTTGCGCAACAAAAATTGACCGACAGTTTAACTGAACTGCATAAAGGCATGGTGGCATGTGAAAAACAAAACGTGCAACAGTATATTGCCCAAAGACCCTTATTGCATCGTAGTCTCTTAACTGGTGCGTGGTTCGGTAGCTTGTTTGAAGGAGAAACAAGGCAGCAGTTTAGGATGCCTTGGGTTGACATCCAACAGGGGTTAAGTGAGCTTCAAACACTATGGATTATTCATCAACAGCTTGAAAAGTTAGCCGAACAACCAATAAAAATAGTAAAGTGGCAACATAGTAAAGTTGAAAACTTAATGCATGCATTAGATCACTCAATTGAAGGTGCATTAAATATGGCGGCATATTGGTACGAATAATCAAACAAAAAGCGGCGCTATTGCTGACAAGCTTTATTATGTTTGGCGTGAAGGCCGCTATTTTTCAGCTTCCTGCTGATGGTTCACGATTGATTGGAGAACCTGCATTTTACCGCGTAGTTCAGGGAGACTACTTTCAACAAATTGCAGAATATCATAACGTGGGTATGCTGGCGTTAATTGCTGCTAACCCTGAGGTTGATCCATTTTTGCCAAAAGTAGGCAGTCAAATACAGTTACCCACCCAAATGATATTGCCGTTCGCTGAGCGAAAAGGCATTGTCATAAACCTTTCTGAATTGAGATTGTATTATTTTCCACCTAATGAAAAACTCGTTTATGTATTTCCTATCGGCATAGGTAGACAAGGGCTGTCTACGCCTAAAGTGGTGAGTTATATCGGTGAAAAAAGAAAAGATCCTACGTGGTACCCGCCATTAGAGATGCGTCAGCGCTATTTGGAAGAAAAAGGCGTCGCCTTACCCAAAGCGGTTCCTGCTGGAGAAAATAACCCACTAGGACAGTATGCACTGCGAATTGGTACTAGCCAGTATTTGATCCATGGTACGAATCAACGTGCAGGCATTGGTTTGAGGGCAAGTTCTGGTTGTATTCGAATGTATGCACAGGACATTGAGTGGTTGTACTATAACGTACATACCAACACACAGATTAGAATCGTCGATCAACCCATTAAAATGTCGTATGAGGCGTCTGGCGAAAAACTCATTGAAGTGCATGAGCCGCTATCTGAAACAAGCGTATCTGAACTATTTAGTATTGAACTGCCTGCAATTCAAACTTTTATCGGTGGGAGTCTATCAGCAAAGCAACAGGTAGAACGATTATTGAAAAAGCCAACGGGATTAGTTAACAAGCTTGCGCGTTAACAAGATTAAATTAATAGAAAGAGCAAACTATAGAGGATAGTTAAAGCTGATTTGGCGCCATAGTATCAGGCGCCTCAATATTCTCCATAACAAGCACTGAAGACCTCTAAAGTAACCGTATTACTTTTTAAATGTCTTAGTCACGTTCTCAACGCGTTTGCTGTTATCTTCAACCTGTGACTTCAGCATATCCAATTCTTTCTTGGTTGCGGCTTGATCGCTTTTCAGTTCATTGACTTCGGCGGTTAATGTATCTACACGTTCGCCTAAGATATTTACTTGGTGCGCCATTTGAGTGTCATTGCTTGCACATGCTGTAAGTAGCAAGGCAAAAGATGCACTTGAAATGAGTTTTAAATTCATGGCCTTTCCCTTTGTTATGATTAGTAAATTTAGTCTTTATTTATTTTTTCAATCTTGTCTACGAGCATATCGAGCTTTTGTTCAAGCAGTTTATTGTGCTCTAGAATTTCTTTATTTTGTCGACGAAGCTCACGATTTTTTACATTGGTGTCAGAAAAGCCGACAAATTTATTCACGAACTGCGCACCGACAAATCCTACCATACCAACGCCAATATAGAACATAGCGGCGACTATAATTCTGCCAACAGCGGTAACCGGATAAAAGTCACCAAAACCTATGGTGCTTGCACTCATTTGCAGCGTCCAAAAGGCATCTTTAAATGATTTAATATTGCCGTCTACATGTGCAGATTCTATTTGATAAAGCGGGATTGATAGTAGCGCAATAATGCCATATAGCACAATTAGCGTGACAATTAGCAGATAAAAGGAGTTGTAGTTACGGACGCCGTATTCGTCAATAGTATAAGTTTTGAGTGATTCTTTCATTATTAAGCTTTATTAATCACATGTGTGATCAAATCATCCATGAGTTTACGCTTTATTTCAAGTTGTTGTTCTGGCTCAAGTTGATACTTTTCTGCCAAAAGAACGTAATCGTCAGGCGAAAGGCTAACGGTTAATCTAGGGCGTTTTGGGCGCTTATTGATAGGCAAGTCCAGTATCTCGCGGATTTTGTCGGATGGACTCAGGCCAGATTCAAGCGCTTCTTTGCGTATTTCAAGTTGAATTTTTTCATCTATGTCAAAAGCAACTTGCACCGCTTTTACTGCTTTGACATTAGATTGCCACTTTTCAGGTAATTTTCTACTCACAACTAGCTTCCAGGGTACATATCTACAATATCTGATAGCGGACGATACAATGTTAAGAATACATCTGTGTCGCCATCAGCCCACACTTCTAATTCTATACCTTTACTTTGGTCTTGGTCTAATAGTTGATACAGTTCAAATTGCTCGCCGGCATCTTTGCCTTCATATTGCGACAAATTTTCGCTGCGATTGTCTTTACGGTGAAAATAACCAACTTTTGCAAAAATGCTTTGCTGGTATTGCGCCGCAGTCCAACCATTCGTTAATTGATTGTCTTCACGCTTTTCAAGAAACGCTTCACCCGGTTCATCAAAAATTGTCGAAAACTCGTCGAGATCAAAGAGGCTTTCTACATCCTCATGTTGAATTTTTAAGGCGAATTTTAAATAGGTTTTGTCGTCAATATCGAGTGTTAGGAAAAGTTCGACATTGCTGTGACCTGATAGTACCCATTCAGTTTCTGTGTGATGTTCAAATTCGTAGCTATTGATGGCGGATACTTGAAATTGTTGTTGTCGCAATGATTCGGGCAAGGCAAAGCTATCGGTTAGAACAATGATATCGCCAATCATTAATTCACGAGGTGATGTCACTTTACGTTGTTCTTGCTCTTTATTAAAAATTCTTTTAATGAAACTCATGTTATTTCACCATAAAATCGCCCATTACCTAGGTAATGGGCGATATATTGCGGTTTTAGCTAATTACTTCTGTTGTTTCGCTTTTAAGCGTTCAAGTACAGAATTTGCGTTGCTGTCAGTGTTACCAATTCCTGCGGCTTTAAGCTTAGCTTCCAATGAAGCGTCAGAATCTTCAGATGCTAATACTTCAGCTGCCTTCATTTGGTCATCAAACTTTTGCTGCTTAGCTTTAATGCGCTCTAAAGAGTCCTTTGCGTTTAATAACTTAGAGTTACTTGATGAAAAGTTGTCTGTAATGGCAGACGTTGCTTTTTGCACACTTTCGGTAGTCTTAACCATCGAAAGTTGGCGTTTATATTCAGCAACCTGTCTTTCACTTTTCTTAACTAAATCTTTTAGTCGATTAGCATTACCTTCGAAACTATCAAGCGCTTGCTGTTGTGTAGTTAGCTCGCTTTCAAGTACAGAGATTTTTTCAGCTACTGCCAGTGCCAATGCTTGGTCGTCTTTTTCTAACGCCTGTACGGCATATCCTTCATGTTCAACAATCTCACGCTTAATACGGTCAACTTCACGGCTTGACGCCATTTGTTGTGCCATAACACCTGTTAAATCACGTTTGGCTTTTGTTAGGTGGTTCTCAGCATCGCGAATTTCTTGTTCAAAAATGCGTGTTGCATTTGAATCAACAATAGCTTCACCAACTTCAGTGGCTCCACCACGGATTGCGGTCATAATTTTCTTAAAAATACTCATAATAAAACTCCTGTGGATGGATGCTTAAATTAAAAATTCACTCATGTCGTCGATGATTTCTAGGGAATTGTTGCTCAATACGGCAATTTCATGCTCAATATCAACAAAGCTGGAGTTAATAGACAAGGCACCGAAAATTACGTACTTGTCTCCAATCTTAGCGAATGAAGATAATGGCATTGGAATATTCATCTCTAGCATACTTTCATGTAAATCATTGAGGCTGTCAGGCTTAACTTCGTCTTTACCCCATAGGTAGGAAATACCTATTATTTGATCGTCAGTAACCGAAACAAAGATTGGCAGCTCTTCTCGGCCGATTACAGTTACCTGTAATACATCTACTTCGCCCGAAATTGGCTGACAGTCAAAAACCATTCCTGTTTCTGAATTATCTGCAAGCGTATTCAAATGGTCCGCAATTTTGTGAATATTCATGTCATTCCTCGTCAGTTATCTTCAGCAACGCATACATCAATGTGGGTTGCCTTTCGACATATTATGTCGATAAAGGTTAATTTAGCACCAAGACATAATATGTCAAGGAGTTATTTTATTAATTTGTGTAATGTGCCTCATTTAAGCCTTGCTGGCTTTGCCACGCATTTTGGTGGAGTCGGTAAATCGCATGGCTTCCCAAATAATTTATTGGGACTTGGTCAACGTTTTTAAAGTAATCTTGTGAAAATTCAAAAGATGCCAGTAGCAACGGTAATGTCAGCCACGGTTCAAACGCTGGTAATGAAGAAAGTGAATGTAGCCTTGCTTTAGGGGCTGCTCCCGACTTTGTCGCTATGGTCCAACCCCACTCACCAAAACTGGGGATATTGTCATGATATTGATTAACACCTGAGAACTTGGCAGCACTCATCGTTTTGCCAATTGCAATAAATGCCGATTTCGCATGATAAGGGCTAGTTGACTGGACAGATATTGCACCGTCACTCGCCAGTAGTTGCTTGAGCTTTGCATAAAAAGTTACAGAGTAAAGTTTATTCAAATCCGGGTGACTAGGATCGGGTAAATCCACAACTATGGTGTCAAAACTTCTCTGTTGGCTAAGTAAATTATCGATTGCCAAAAAGGCATCAGCAAAAATAAGCTCAACACGTTCATCAGATAAACTTTGTTTATTTAGCTGCAGAATTTGGTGAGCTAAAGATCTCGGTAGATAATCTGAAGGTGACTGAAAAATTGAGATCAATTCCTCGTCCAAGTCGATCAATGTGACGTTTTCAGGTGACCATTTTAACACATCTCGCAGCGCCAATCCGTCACCACCGCCAATGATTAAAACGTTTTCGTGTCTAGCTGAAATTGCCATAGCAGGCGTTACTAAATAACTGTGGTAGATGTGTTCGTCAGCCGAAGAAAATTGCAATCGACCATTTAAATACAGGTTAAAAATAGGTGCCTGATCTAAGCCCATTTGACGTTCGGTTATAGTAACTTGCTGATAGCGTGTTTTTTCGTTGTAAACGACATTGTCCAGATAAAGAAGGTTACTCATTTGATTGAGCCAAGAATTGCCGTGTTGAAATATGAATAGCAACATAATCACTAGCAATGCGTGTAGGCTTAGTAAAAATTTTCGCCACTTAATCTTTTGCCAGTAGCAAATAATAAACACTGACCCTGCAATCAAATTGAGTAATGCCGTTAGGGCACTCGCCTTGCTAATATCTATTGAAAGCAGCAACATGACCCAGATAGCTGCGCCAATACCTGCACCAACATAATCCGCACCATAAATAGTACCAAGGTTATTCGACAGGTGTTTTTGATGAATGTGCTCTCTGATCTTGGCGATCAGTGGAATTTCCATGCCAATGAAAAATCCTAATATGAAGCCGAATAGATAGGGCGTTTTGAAGGCCAACCAGCTAAGGGTTTTAAAAATACCGCCACGTGGTAACGCGTCAGGTGGCAACCCAAACGTATCGATCAATATCTGTGGAAGAATTTGGCTAAAACCGATTAGTCCACCAATAATCAATATCGCAGTGCAACCAAGCACAGCGATAATAAACTCTAGCCACACTAGACCGTTAAAAGGGCATTTAATTTTTCTGGCAGCAAACGCGCCTAAACCCATAGACACGATCATGATGCCGATCATGCTATAAATAGCACTCTCCATTACGCCAAGCACACGGCCAGCGTAATGAGAGAGCAAGTATTCATAGATCAAACCACAGGCGGCTAATACCGCCATTGTGGTAATGAGGAGGATGTCGTGACCGACTACTGACGGTCGTTTAATCGCGGTTGTCAAAATAAATCGAGTTACTTAAGCCATAAGAGCTGTCAAAATCAATGCGATTGAAATGCTAATGGCCATTTCTACGCTAGCTACACCGATGTTGTGTTGCTGATCTACTTCTTCAGTTAAGTTGATTCCAAATAATACAAATTTCTTAGCTATGGCTGTCAATAGTGCAACTAATAACGTCATAACAAAACTAAAGGCGAACCAACCGAGTAAAGTCATCGCTAACGTTTCTGGCGAATAAACGAGGAAATAACTTGCTGCTGTTACTGCCAGTGCGGTGCTGATGACTTGTCCCGCATAACGAATAGCTAAAGCAATTTGCCCTTGTGCAAACGCTTCTTGCATAGAATCATCTTGATTATTACGCGCATATTGTTTTTCTTTCAAACGAGTTACTAAAATTAACATCGCTTGTGACACGATGAATCCACTACCAATGGCGATAAACGTTGAAAGCTCTAATCCATGCGCCCAAATTAATACTGCGCGTATAACGATAGCTGTTGCGATAACGCCAGCGGCATCGACGATACCTACAGTAATATTTCGTGCTTTTATTTGTGCAACTTTATCAATTTGGTTAAGTGCTAATCTGTCGTGCAATACGCGGCCAATTTTAATGAGAATCAAGCCAAATAAACCGTAGCTTGCCATTCCTATGGCTTCAATCATGTAACTCGGGGCATTTTCACCCGTGATAGCGCCAGTTAACACAATGCCCAAACCAGCAACGCTGCCTGCTACGCTAATACCGAAAGCAAAGTTATCTTCTTTAGCTAATTCCTCAGTACTGTTAACTTGCGCTGTTAATCCTGAAACAAAGCGCATGGCACCCAGCAGCAATATTGCAATAGAGACGTCAATAGTAAGGTAGATTAAGAGATCTAAATTTAATCCGGTCATTTCAAATAAAGTGTTCATTATTGTTCCTTGCCGTTGTTACTTACCGCGTCTAAAACTGCGAGAGGTTGAGTTGCTACTATTTCTGAAACTTGCACTTTTTGAGTAAGACGATTTCTTACCATTGTTACTGCTCTTGGCAAATTTACTGCGTGTTTGGTTTTTCGTGAATCGGTTCGCGCTGGTTTGCGCTGTTTTACTTTGACTTGATAAACTCGAAGCCCCCGTTCTGTTCTTGCTATAAGGGCTACTAAATCGCTTACCACGACTTTCAAACGACTTTTTCGTTCGTGTGTCTAGCTGCGTTTGTTTGCTCAGTTGTGATGGCGAGCTATAACGTGTGCGCCCATAATCGTGGTAGTAACTATAATTTCTATGTCGACCCCAATCGTTATAGTAAACACGTCTGCGTGAATCGAATAGGTTATCCATGAGTGCGTACATGCCGTACCACTCCCAAAAGGATAGGCCATTGCTGCCAGTAACCCATTGGCCATAACTGGGATTACCTATGAGCTGTTCGCCAGTACCAAAGTCTTGGGCGGTGTTGGCCTTCATACTTTGGGCTTTTGACAACGAGTTTACTCGCGGCAATACGCCATCAGACATGTCAGCCAATACATTTAACGGATCACTCAGAGCGTCTGAATACAATATTGGGTCAGCAGCTTGGTAAATATTAAGCAACTCGTCAAATATTGCTTGGCTAGACGCAAACATTTGTGGTTGGTTCTTCACTGTATTCAATCTATCAAGCAATGACTGATACACAGGGCTTTTCGTCGTCGCGTCTTTTCTGAACTCGTTGATAAGTTGTTCAAGTTCAGGTTTTTGTTCCGACAGTTTGTCTGCGTATTGCTGAATAAGTGTAGCGTTTCGAATTTGGCCTTTTTCAAGTGCATCAGCCAATTGCGCAACGCGCTGTTCAGTGACAGGGATTTGATTTTCAATTTGTTCTTTTACCGGATCACCACAGGCGGTGAGAAATAAAAGTAACAATAAGAATCCTAATTTGATATGTTGCATTTCTGCCATAGTTCCCTCAAAAATGCTATGGTTATCATTCATTAATAACATCGATGACATAATATGTCTATCAAATAATGTTACGATTTTTTACTGTAGCCTAATTGTGCTGCATGTCGAGGAATAAGTGAAACAAATGTTGTTGCCTGAATTACCTGAGATTCTTGCTCACCATCAAAAACAAGCCTGGCGTAGTTTAGTTGAAAGGTTTCCTGAATTTCACACTGAGCTAGATAAAAATACACAAGCTATTGTTAAGCAAGCAGTAACATTGAGTGATTTTGTATTTCGCAGCGTCGAACAAGCGCCTGAAGCTACCTTGGAACTTTTTCAACAAGGTCACTTTGAGCTATCTCCAGATTACGAAACACTGCTCGCTTTGGCACTCGAAGGTTGTGAATCAGAAGAACATTTGCACCGTATGCTTCGCCAGTTTCGACTATCACAAATGGTAGCGATAGCTGTAGCTGATTTAATTTACAACATACCATTAGAAGACAGTTTGGCGAGACTTTCTTCATTGGCTGACGCGTTAATTCTTGGCGCCTTGAACTGGCTAACGGAATTTTGCCAACAAAGGTGGGGAACACCGGTAAATCATGCTGGTGAGAAACAGCCGCTGTTAGTATTTGGCATGGGTAAACTAGGGGGAGAAGAGCTAAACTTTTCTTCCGATATCGATCTTATTTTTACCTATCCAGAATCTGGCCATACGATTGGCGCACGAAAATCGCTTGATAACCAACAATTCTTTACTCGATTAGGGCAAAAGCTTATTACGGCTTTAAACCAAAAAACGGCGGATGGCTTTGTATACCGTGTTGACATGCGGTTGCGTCCGTTTGGTGACAGTGGACCATTAGTACTGAGTTTTAATGCGATTGAGGATTACTACCAAGAGCAAGGGCGTGATTGGGAACGCTACGCCATGTTGAAAGCCCGATTAATAGGCAACACGCATTATCACCAAATATTAATTGATATGCTCAGACCTTTTGTTTATCGCCGCTATATCGATTTCAGTGTTATTGACAGTTTGCGACGCATGAAAATGATGATTTCGCAGGAAGTGCGACGTAAGCGCTTAACTGGAAACATAAAACTTGGTGCAGGTGGTATACGCGAGATTGAATTTATTGTTCAGGTATTCCAATTGATTCGTGGTGGCCGCATTAAAAAACTACAACAGCGAAATCTACTTAGCGTATTACCGCAGTTAGTTGATATTGGTGAGATTTCATCATCCACAAAAGCTGCTCTAGAAAGCGCGTATCGGTTACTTAGACGAGTAGAAAATATTCTTCAGGCACTGAATGATGCTCAGACGCAAACTTTACCCGACGATGCACTTAATCAGGCTAGGTTGGTGGTTGCGTTGCAACACGCTGAAATTCATAGCTGGTCTGAGCTTGTGGATGAGTTAGCGTTGAAAATGGAAGCGGTGCATCAAGAGTTTATTGCACTTATTGGTGAGGAAAGTCCGGCACATGATGCTGTTGATAGTCAATGGCAAACTTTATGGGATAGCTCATTAGAAAAAGAGGAACAAGCAGAGTGGTTAGCTGAAATTGCGCCAGCTTGGTCTGCAACGGAAGCAGCATGTACGATTAGTCAATTTAAGCAAGATATTAACAAACGTTCCTTAGGGCAAAGAGGGCGTCAGACGCTTGATAAACTAATGCCTCTCATTTTTGCTCAGTTGGCTGCAGCACACGCAGGTGAAAAAGCGTTAGATCGTGTATTACTCATTATTGCCAAGGTGGCTACAAGAACTGCGTACTTGGAATTGTTATATGAAAATGAAGGCGCGCTTAAGCATTTAATCAAATTGTGTGAAGCGAGCAGTTGGGTGACTGAGCATATTGCTAAGTATCCGATTCTATTAGATGAATTAATTGATCCGAAATTATTTAGTAATCCGCCAGCACTTAGCAATTACTTTGAGGAAGTCAGGCAGGTGATGCTAAGAATTCCGGAGGAAGATCTTGAAGCGCAGATGGATTCGTTGCGCCAATACAAACAAGCTCAACATTTACGCATTGCTGCCGCTGATATTTCTAAACTATTGCCAATTACTAAGGTAAGCGATCATTTAACTGCAGTAGCAGAAGCTGTTATCGAACAAGCGATAAATTTGTCATGGCAACAAGTTACACAGCGATTCGGGATTCCCACGAGCCTTGAAGAACAAGAACACAAAGGCTTTACTGTAATTGGTTACGGAAAACTGGGCGGGCTTGAGCTAGGTTATAGTTCAGACTTAGATCTAGTATTTTTACACGATAGGCCCGCTGATGATGTCACTAATGGTGAAAAGTCGATTCCAGTGACACAGTTTTACGTCAAGCTTGCTCAACGCATCTTACATTTTTTTAATACCAGAATGACCAGTGGTATTTTATATGAATTGGATATGCGATTGCGACCTTCAGGAAACTCAGGTGTGTTGGTAGTACATATTGATTCCTATCAACAATACCAAGAAAATGAAGCCTGGACATGGGAACACCAAGCATTAGTGCGTGCCCGAGCTGTTTACGGCCATCAACAAATCATTGAACGGTTTAATCAAGCACGGCTGAATGTATTAACACGGGCTCGAGATCATCAGAAATTGATTGCCGAAGTCATGGAAATGCGTGACAAAATGCGACATCACTTAAATAAAAGTACTGACGCATTAATTGATATTAAACATGGAAGCGGTGGACTGATCGACATTGAATTCTTAGTGCAGTATTTGGCATTGAAGTTCGCCAATCAGTATCCAGAAGTTGTTAAATTTTCAGATAACTTACGCATACTGCAAGCGCTGTGTCATCACAAGTTAATATCAGAAGAACAGCAGAAAATTTTAAGCTCAAATTATTGTAAGTTAAGAGACTATGGTCATCGCTCCGCTTTACAAAATGCAGAAAATTTGATGCCGATAGAGACTTTTAATAACATTGAGCAGGACGTTTTTCCTATTGTTCAATATTATCTTCCGCCAAGTGGCTAATCTAAAAAGCAACACTTTAAGAATTTGACGCTTGGGTGATATTAAGCTGATGAAAAAGCACCGTTATTTTGCGAAATTATTAGCGGTAACGGCTGCTTTTCTTGCCATCTAATAATTTACATTCTTCGTCTAAGTATGGCACGGCTTGTTCAACAAGGACGATTGCTCGATGTTGGTAACAAAAATAGGTAGATAACCCATCTTGAAAATGGCCTTCTACGGCTTTGCCTACACGATATGCAGTTTGGACTATGTCGTGATCAATGCGAAATGGATCTTTAATAATGAAGTCACGGTTGAGCCACCAAATGACTTCGAGCCCGTCAGCATTAGCATATTCAGCAAGTTTTTGATGGAGCGTAAACCCTGTACGAAATGGTCGGTTTTCTTTGCTTCCTTGCCAATTTTTGCGTAATGGCCTTGTTACAAGCCTACGCGCTTCAAGCAACTCGGCTAAATCACCTTTAGGATCTGGCAGGTAAACTATGTTATTACGTACTCGAGGGCCGTTTTCTGCGTCAGTATCGCCATGAAGGTTAGCATAAAAGTTAGATAGTCCTTCAGCTGCTTTATTGGTGTTCTTTTTACTTACGGGCGCCGAGGCTGACAGTTTTTTGGTTTCGCTGCCATTTGCCGTTGATGATTGTTCTGCAGATGTACTGCTTGAAACTGAATCATTCAATGATTGCCATAATTCAGGGTTAGCGAGTAAATATACTGCCAAGCTGATTAATATAGCTGCAAAAATGATACTGCGAATCCAAAATGCCATAGTAGCCTTTGTCTAACCTTTAAAACACTTTACTAAGTACTACCATACTGAAAATAGCGACTGAGTACAATTAGTTGATGAATTCATGTTAACAAGTTGTAGCACTAATACAACGATGGATCATCTTCATTTGGACGCGTCTTAAAGCGACGATGCAGCCACATATACTGTTCGGGTTTGTATAAAATAGCTTTTTCAAGCTCTTGGTTAATGCGCGTTACGTCTTTTACATCATCACCGCTTGGGAATCCTTCCAGTGGTGGTGTGATACGAATGGTATAGCCGCTACCATCGTCATTCCGTGTGGGGATAAGCATATGAGACTGAGCATTCTTATGGCGTGCAAAAATGAGTGTACCTGTTGTCGTTGCCGTTTGCTCTACCGCAAAAAAAGGTACAAATAAACTGCGATTGCGCCCGTAATCTTGATCTGGCAGATAAACACATGCTTCTCCATCTTGAAGCGCTTTCAGTAAACCTTTTACGTCTCGCTTCCCTAGCATATATTTATTCGAACGACCTCGGCCTCGATACTGAAAGTACTCCATAAGTTGATTGTTATGAGGGCGATAGAATACGACCATAGGATGACCAGTACCTACCCCACGACAGTTTATTTCCACACTTAGATTGTGCATTGCCAACAAAAGAATGCCTTTACCTTCTTGCTGTGCTTTTTCAAGGTGTTCTAATCCTTCAACTTTGACTTTACGTTTTACACGCCATTCAGGCCACCACCAACCCATGCCAGTTTCTAATAATGCAATACCAGTATTTTCGAAGTTAACCTTTAGCATGCGCTCAACTTCGTCTTTGGATTTTTCTGGGAAACAAAGTGTTAAATTTGTGCGGGCAATGTGTTGGCGTTTACTGCCAATTTTGTATAGCAAACGCCCTATTTGACGACCTAAGGCAAGCTGAACTCTATATGGCAGCCAAGAAATTGTGTAGAGAATCACTACGCCTAGCCATGTGGGCCAATATTTAGGTAGAAGAAATGAAAATTTAAAATTGGGTTGTAAAACTTTGTTTCTGGCCACGGATGATATCAACTCATTGAATTTGATGTGTTACACTACGCGGCATTATATCTGTTAAGAGAGACAGGATGAAAGTAGATATTCCCGTTTTTACAAAAGCCAAGGTATTAGTCATTGGCGATATTATGCTTGACCGTTACTGGTATGGCCCTACTCAGCGCATTTCACCTGAGGCGCCTGTACCGGTTGTTAAAATCAATCAACATGAAGATCGTCCCGGTGGTGCGGCGAACGTTGCGCTAAATATTGCATCTCTTGGCGGTCAGGTCACATTGGCGGGAATTACTGGTCAAGATGAAGCTGCAGATACTATTGCGACGCATTTGTCTGCGATGAAAATTGATTGCTGCTTTGACCATATAGCTGATGTGCCAACCATTACTAAACTTCGTGTGTTGAGCAGAAACCAGCAGTTAATTCGCTTGGATTTTGAAGAGCCACTTCACTATGTATGTAAGCAGTCACTCATCGATAAAATGCTGAAGCTTATACCAGAACACGATGCAGTTTTACTTTCTGACTATAACAAAGGTACGTTGTCGGATGTTAGTAAACTAATAGAAGTCGCAAAGGCACATAAGGTTCCGGTATTAGTTGACCCTAAAGGTGATGACTTTAGTAAGTACCGTGGCGCAACAATCGTGACACCGAATATGTCAGAATTTGAAGCCGTTGTTGGTCAGTGTAAAAGTGAACGAGAAATTGTTGAGAAGGGCAATCACTTGCTACATGAGCTTGATTTAGCTGCGCTGCTTGTGACTCGAAGTGAGCAAGGCATGACATTGCTGCGCGAACACCACGAAGAATTTCATTTGCCGACGCAAGCGAAAGAAGTATATGACGTAACCGGCGCTGGTGATACTGTCATTGCAACGTTAGCTTTGGCTGTTGCCGCTGGGGCTGATTATCCGCAGGCGAGCGCGATGGCTAACATCGCTGCGGGCATAGTAGTAGGTAAACTTGGTACATCAACGGTGAGCGACGCAGAACTTGTTTCGGCAATCAATGCCGGGCATCAAAGTGGCTTGGGTGTTGTATCTGAAGAACAGCTAAAAATAGCTGTAGCGGCTGCGAAAGCGAGAGGTGAGAAGATTGTGATGACCAATGGCTGCTTCGATATTCTTCATGCGGGTCATGTCTCTTATCTTGAAAACGCTGCAGCTATAGGCACACGATTAATTGTGGCTGTTAATGACGATGCATCCGTTACTCGACTAAAAGGACCAGGACGCCCGGTTAATCCTGTTGATCGCCGTATGGCGGTGCTTGCGGGCTTGGGTGCAGTTGATTGGGTCGTGCCGTTCTCTGAAGATACACCTCAAAGGCTAATCGCTAATATCTTACCTAACGTACTAGTTAAAGGCGGTGATTATAAAGTCGACGAAATAGCAGGTGGACAAGAAGTAATTGCTGCTGGCGGCGAAGTACGCGTGCTAAATTTTGAAGAAGGTATTTCTACAACTGAGATAATTAAGACCATTAAGCTTGAAGAGTAACTTAATGTTAAAAGTTAAAGGCTAGTAGTTAAGGTTAATAGTTAAAAGTTAGTAGTCATCAAAACAACTAAAAAAAGGGTGTCAATTGACACCCTTTCTCATATTTATCACTTGTAAACGTTATTATTTGCTAGCACTTAAGCCTTGGCTAATATCGTCAATATCTTTTTCTGATATTGTGCCACCTGCGCGCTTAAGTGACAAAATAGACTGAATATAGTCATAACGTGTTGAAGATAAGTTGCGCTTCGCGTTATATAAGTTTCTTGTGCTGTTTAACACGTCAACAATCGTACGCGTACCCACTTCAAATCCAGCTTCAGTCGCTTTAAGAGCACTTTCCGCACTGATCTGTGCTTGTTCTAATGCCTGAATTGCTGATACAGCTGCAATTACAGTATTGTAAGAATTGCGAGCATTTCTTACGACGTTACGATGTGTTTGTTGTAAGTCTTGGCTTGCAGAAACGTAGCCATGCTGTGCTTGACGTACAGACGCAGTTGTTGCACCACCAGAATAAATTGGCACCGTTAGCGTAATACCAAATGATTGAGAGTCTAACTCAGGGCCTGTAACTTCACTGGTAAAATCTGTGTCTGACGTGGTTTCTTTTCTTGATAAACTGCCGTTTAAGTCAAGACGAGGGTAGTGGCCAGAACGCGCGATGTTGATATTTTCTTTCGCAATATCCACACCGATTTTCTGTGCAATTAGATCAAGGTTTCGTGCTTCAGCCGTTTGTTGCCATTCATTTGCACTGTCAGGCATTGGGCGAGATGCACTAAATCTCTCAGTATTTAAAGATTCTAAATCTCGAGGGTATACATTGGTAATTACCCGTAGTGCTTCTTCGGCATTATATACATTGTTTTGTGCACGAATCACTGCCGTTGCTGCGTTATCATATTGTGCTTGCGCTTCATGAACGTCGGTTACCGCCGTTAAACCTACTGAATAACGTTGTTTCGTTTGTTCTAATTGACGTGCGATCGCTGTTTTTTCAGCTTCTGAGAATTCTAAATCGTCTTTTGCTTTCAATACATTAAAGTAAGCTTCTGTTACTCGAACGATAAGGTCTTGCTGCGCAACTTGATAAGCGATATCGCTGCGATGTGCTTTTTTCTTCTCGTTGTCTAAACGTAACCATGTGTCGTGATGATATAGTTCCATTTGTAGTGAAAGAGAAAGTGTTGAAGTTTCTGATTCAGCAGTAAAAATGCTACCAGCTGGCGCATACGTACCATCAGATACTGTATCACTCTCAGCAAAGTTAATGTTGCCTTGAGCGGTTAAGCTTGGAAGTAATGCTGCACGAGCAATGTTAATGCCTTCCTTTGAAGCCATGAAGTCCGCTTTTGCCTTCAATACGGTTGGATCATTTGCTTTCGCTTGTTCATAGACAGAGCGAAGGTTTTCAGCAAATGCCATAGTACTGCTAGCGGCGCAAGCAATACCAATAATTAGCGAAGTAATTGTTTTTTTCATGAGTAAGCAGTTCCTTAGATGTGCGGTTTACTCTTATTCTTATCTGCGTGTATCCTACATTAGCAAACGATTAAGCTAAATAAAATAAGTGTTTACCAGTGCATTCTAGTGTAACAAAATGTTTAAATCTATGAAAAAATTTGATATGGCACGTACAACCGGAGATGTTTATGTTTGAGCAAAAAACTAAAGTTCCTTTATTAAGGTTTGATGATACTGACGCAGAGTTAGTATCAAAACGTGTTTGTTATCATGGTTTTTTTAGCCTTGATGAGTATAAGGTTCGTCATAAGTTATTTTCTGGTGAACAGTCGCCAATTATCAAACGTGAAATTTTTGAACGTGGCGACGCGGTAGTGTTGATTCCTTATGATCCCGATAAAGACACTGTGGTGATGATCGAGCAGTTTCGGCCGGGAGCTATGCGCTTTGGTGGTACTCCTTGGTTATTAGAATTTGTTGCTGGCATGTTTAGCAAAGACGAATCTCCACAAGACGTCGCTATTCGAGAAGCTAAAGAGGAAGCCAATTTGGATGTCAGCGTAAATGAACTGACATTTGTGATGAAATATCTTTCAAGCCCCGGTGGTATGACAGAAGCAATACATCTTTATGCTGCACCTGTAGATAGCACTAATGTTGGAGGAGTTTACGGGTTAGACTGTGAAAATGAAGATATTTTGGTGCACGCAATCCCTTTTAATGAGGCTGTTGCGCTATTAAACGAAGGAAAAATTACTAATGCTGCGAGCGTAATTGGGTTACAATGGCTCCAACTACATCGTCAATCTCTCGGTAAGTAAACTGTTATGTCTGCTCAAGCAAACGCCAATGTATATCGACCTAAGTTATCCACGCTGATGAACCTGTGTGAGATTAACTATATGATGTTATTGCGCTTACTTGCAGACAAAGAAGAAGTAGGGCAGCGCCGTGACTTTTTCATCTCTGATTTCTTGTCGTATACGATAGTAGTTGACGAAGTCACTCGATACACCTCGTTAGTCACTATGTACCAGTCAAGTTTAGTGCTAGAGGATAAACTTGCGGAAATGTTTAAGCCTAAGATGGTGATACGTTTATATCATGACGCCAGATTGGCAGAAGTGATTAGTAATCAAGACATCAACCGTGTTAAACCAAGGTACGATTATCCTAACCCTAAAATGCATTTACCCGACGAAAAACAGCAAATTAATCAGTTTTTGAAAGAATGGCTGCAACTGAGTTTACAGTTAGGCCAAGTGCATGTACCGCTGTCATCTCAATAGGTTATTGGCGTTATGAAAATCGCACAGTTGTCTGACTGTCATTTGTTTGCAGATGTTAGCGCAACCCATTTTGGCGCACCTGTTTATGAAAACCTCGTAGCTGTGCTACAGGCAATCCATGCAGATGACGACATAGACGTAATTATCTTCACTGGCGATCTTACACAAGATCATACGAAAGCATCTTATCTAAACTTTGTCGATGCGGTTAAAACATCAAAAATTGATAAACCTTTCTATTATCTTGCGGGCAACCACGATGATTGGCAACTGCTGACCGATTGTCTGCCCTGTGAAATTTTCACTGCGTCAAAGTTGATTGAATCGGGTACCTGGCAAGTCTTATTGTGTGATTCGAAAAGTGACACGCCTGCAGGCTTTGTTAATCACACTGAATATACGCAGTGGCGACAAGCGATAAAACCGACCAAGTTCCAATTAGTTTTTATGCATCATCACCCCATTGATGTAAATTATTTCATTGACCGACATGGACTCAATGACAAAGCTACATTTTGGCAACAGGTAAAAGGCTTTCCCACGATTCAAGCCATCGCATGCGGTCATATTCACAATGCGCTCGAAATTGTTGATGATTCCGGTGAAGTGACGCTTTACACTTGCCCTGCAACGTCCATGCAGTTTAATAAATCACATGATGATGTAAGCGCAGCTTCAACTATACCCGGTTATCGCACGTTTGATTTAATGGAAAATGGTCAAATTCATAGCCAAGTTTTTTACGTAAATAATAAACATGAGTAATATTTTATACATTCATGGGTTCAATTCCTCGCCGCTATCGTATAAAGCCGAGCGAATGCGCCAGTATTTGGCTGAGCATTTACCCCATGTAAATTTTATTTGTCCACAAGTGGCATCTTCTCCTTCACCAGCGATCGCGCAATTAGAAGCGATCGTTGAAAAATACCTTGGCGAACCGCTATTTTTGATTGGCTCGTCACTTGGTGGTTATTTATCAACCTTTTTGGCACAAAAGTACCAATTAAACGCGTGCTTGGTGAATCCTGCCATACGCCCTTATGAGTTACTTTCAGATTACATTGGCTGGCAAGAAAACCCTTACACCAATGAGAAATATCAAGTAGAAGAAGTTCACATGACACAGCTGAAAGCCATCGAACAGCAAAAAATTGACGAAAACCGCTATTTGGTGATGGTACAAACGGGTGATGAAGTGTTAGATTATCGTCAAGCGGTTGATAAATTTCAGAACAGCCAACTTATTGTACAACAAGGTGGTGACCACAGTTTTGTACAATTCGAAGAAATGTTACCTGTTATTACTCGCTTTTTTCAATTGCAATAATGTCTCATAAACTACAGTTATTAGAATAAGAATATGACCGAACAATATAATTCTGAATCGATTGAAGTACTTAGTGGCCTCGAGCCGGTTAGACGCCGTCCGGGCATGTACACTGACACCAATAGGCCAAACCACTTAGGCCAAGAGGTAATTGATAACTCAGTTGACGAAGCATTAGCTGGCTTTGCACAAAATATCACGGTTATTCTCGATAAAGATCAATCGCTCGAAGTGCTTGATGATGGTCGAGGCATGCCGACAGATATTCACCCAGAAGAAGGCGTGACAGGGGTTGAACTCATATTCAGCAAATTACATGCTGGTGGTAAGTTTTCAAATAAAAACTACCAGTTCTCTGGTGGTTTGCATGGTGTAGGTATTTCTGTTGTAAACGCTCTTTCAACGCGAGTTGAGGTAACGGTAAAGCGTGACAGTAAAGTTTACGAGATGGCATTTGAAAATGGTGAGAAGGTACAAGAACTCACTGAAACTGGCACGGTTGGCAGAAGAAATACCGGGACAAGAGTAAAGTTTTGGCCAGACGAGAGTTATTTCGATTCAGCTAAGTTCTCAACATTGCGCTTGACGCATTTATTGAAAGCCAAAGCGGTACTTTGTCCGGGCCTGAATATTAAGTTTCACGACAAGAATGAAGGTAAAAAGTATCAGTGGTGCTATGAAGACGGTTTACGAGACTACTTAAAAGAGTCGGTAAAAGACAATATCAGTTTACCGGAAGAACCTTTTATTGGTACGTTCACTTCGCAAAATGAAGCTGCTGACTGGGCGGTTACTTGGTTGCCTGAAGGTGGTGAAAGTATCAGTGAGAGCTATGTGAACCTGATCCCAACTATTCAGGGCGGAACGCACGTTAATGGCTTACGTCAGGGCTTGTTGGAGTCAATGCGCGAGTTTTGTGAATTTCGTAATCTAGTTCCACGGGGGGTTAAATTAACGCCTGACGATATTTGGGATAAGTGTTCTTTTATCTTATCTGTAAAATTAGAAGACCCACAATTTGCTGGGCAAACCAAAGAAAGACTCTCATCACGTCAATGTGCAGCATTTGTTACCGGTGTGGTCAAAGACTCCTTCAGCTTGTGGCTTAACGAGCATACTGAAATAGCAGAAGCATTAGCTGAGTTTTGTATTTCAAACGCACAACGCCGCTTAAGAGCAAGTAAAAAGGTTGTACGTAAAAAGGTTACTCAAGGGCCAGCACTGCCAGGTAAGCTAACGGATTGTGGTAGCCAGGAACCTGAACGCACAGAAATATTCCTCGTTGAGGGTGACTCAGCGGGCGGAAGTGCCAAACAGGCGCGCGATCGAGAATTTCAGGCGGTAATGCCATTAAGAGGTAAAATTCTTAATACATGGGAAGTAGAATCGGGACAAATTCTAGCGTCTCAAGAAGTACATGATATCTCTGTCGCACTAGGGATTGATCCTGACAGTGAAGATTTATCGGGATTACGTTATGGAAAAGTGTGTATTCTCGCCGATGCTGATTCGGATGGATTACATATTGCCACGCTATTATGTGCACTGTTTACGCAACATTTTCTACCATTAGTACAGTCTGGGCACGTGTACGTGGCCATGCCACCTTTGTATCGTATTGATGTAGGTAAAGAAGTGTTTTATGCATTAGACGAAAGCGAAAAAGATGGCGTGCTTGACCGTATTGAAGCGGAGAAAAAGCGTGGCAAGGTAAACGTTCAGCGCTTTAAAGGTCTGGGTGAAATGAACCCGATGCAACTTCGTGAAACCACCATGGATCCAAATACTCGTCGTTTGGTGCAGCTAACGGTAGATGAACACTCAGAAACCATGGAAATGATGGATATGCTGCTCTCTAAAAAGCGTAGTGGCGATCGCAAAGAATGGTTGCAAGCCAAAGGGGATATGGTTCAGTTATAAAGCCAATTCTAGAGCAAAAGCGTGATGATAAAAGGTGCATTATTTGCACCTTTTTTAATACCTATTTTCTACCACCACTCAATACCTCAATTAGTTAAATCGCATGAGCCTACCAGCCAAAATTTCCACCCTGTGTTGCATCAATTTATGTCTGAAGCGCACAAAAAATCCTTATTTTTCAGCGTAAAGCTATAGACCTAGCGCAAAAAATGCACAATAATCTGGATAAATAACTCTTTGATGAAACGGATCTTTTATGATTTACATCCTTGGTAAAATCGCCTTTGTCTTGTTACTTGCATATGCATTGTTACTGTTCTTAAAAGTTGCGTTGCAAAAAGAAGTAGCAAAACCTAATTCGGTAATCAAACTAGGTAATATGCCTATTCTACGACCTGTTCCAATTGCGACGGTCAACCAAAAAGGGTTTCTTAACAAACTATTGGTACTCATATTTAGTGTGAGAAAATGGCGTGTTGAAGAAGCTTTCATATTTGAATTCAATGGTAAGCGTTACGCGATAAGTGCAGGGTTTATTTTTGATGGCGCTTCAATACCTAAAATACTCTGGGCGATTATTTCACCTGTTGGGTTATTACTTGTGCCTGGCTTAATTCACGACTATGGCTACCGATATAATGGCATTTACGTATTAGATGAAGATGGCAACCCAGTGTGGGACGATTCACTTACAACACAAAAAGAATGGGACCAGCTATTTAGCCAAATAGGCAATGAAGTTAATCGAATGCCTATATTGAATGCACTAGCTGGCGCAGGGTTATGGCTAGGCGGGTTTAAAGCTTGGAATACTTGGCGAGATAAGAAAGAACCACAAGAGCCTTTTAAATGGAATTTAGATGATGACGCGGTTGTCATCAATGAAGATACAGAGGTTAATACCGCTGCTGAAGAAAGCGAAGTTGCGGATGGTGGTGCAGATGACATTGCTGCCAAACAACGCGAAGCAAGTGAAGACGCTGAACAAGATGATGCAAAAGCGACTATTCAGGAAGCCGGGGATGAGAGCGATTTTGAAAGTGGTACAACTAAGACTACTCAAATCGGGTATGTAAATGCGAATAATCAAAAAGTTCATGGCACGCGTAAAGTGGCTGGTACAGATAACAATCAAGTTGCTTATAAAGTTGAATGTTTAGCTTGTGGAGAAATATATGGTGCCAATGGTTCTGAGCTTTATCGAAGAAAATGTCCTAAATGCCAAGGTGGTAAAGAGGGCATAGCTTTCTAATAAATTATTGTTGTTAGAAACAAAAGTACATGGTTATGATGGCTCAGTAAGCAACGGTTACTATTTTTTTACTGAGTCATCAATGTTAACAACGTTACTCGACAAAATGTCGATCTTGTCCTTTAAATTCTGGTGTCTGGATAGAAAGCACCTTCAAGGGAGTTTTGGACGTTACGCTTACGTCATGAATGGTTTTTGGTGGAATGCGAATATAATCACCTGCAGTGACCATTAGCACTTCCTCACCTAGTCGCATTTTTGCGGTTCCTTCAAGAATGTATACCAACTCTGTGTGCTCCGCGTGATAGTGAGCCTTTACTTTTTCTTTGATGAATATCACATAGTCCGATGCGTCTTTATTGCTATTTAATGGAACGACACGGATATTGTCGTATTGCTCATTTGCTTGGGTATCGCCAAGTGGGTGCACCAACTGTTGAGATTGATGGTTTGTATCTTCATTGGCGAATAAGGGAAACGTTGCCAATCCTACTAGTAAAGCTGCCATTTTTGTCATTTTATCTTCCATCGGTAATGAACCACTCAACATCAGACCAATTTTACACCTGAAATAAAGTGGAAAAAAATTTTATATTGGTTACATTGACGGTCATTAGCGACATATTCAAGAGTTTATTATGGGTTCTGCAAGAAACGACAGAAGTATCTGTCATGCATCAGTAGGTACAAACCAACTGCCACAAGCGAAAACGTTCTACCAAGAGTTACTAGCAACATTAGAGATAGATATGGTTTGTGACTATGAGCATGCCGCTGCATTTGGTAAAGGGTACCCTGAATTTTGGGTACAGCATCCTTTCAATGGAGAAAAGGCAACGATAGGCAATGGTTGTCATTTTGGTTTTGTTGCCACAAGTACAGATCAAGTTGATGCCTTTTATCGTAAAGCGATTGAGCTGGGCGCTAAATGTAATGGTAAACCTGGCCCTCGTGCTGATTATGGCGAGCCATATTATGGGGCTTTTGTCTTGGATTTGGACGGAAATCGCATCGAAGCGAGTTTTTGGGATGAAGTAATGGCTAAATCTATTTATGGCTAATGTCACTGAATCAAACTGCATAATTATTTGCTGAACTCATCTAATATGTCATTTTGAAAGGTGATTTTTTGTCGTTGTTAGCAAGTTATTGTAATCAAATAAGAATGCCCCAATAGAGCCCGTGGGCAAAAACTGATTGGCGGTATGTCGCGTAGCAAATACTCACTTGGTTAATATTTGAACTATGATTGCGTGATTAAAAATTGCTCATGCAGCTATATTTTTCCCTGTCATCCGCGTATTATGAGCGAGAAACAACGAAGCCCAAATAGAATGATTTTCGATAAAAATTATGACTTATCATTGAATTGAATTCGTTTTATACTGTCCGCTCAAATATAAGAATAATTACTGGGAATTACATTTGTATCGAAGTTATATGAAAAACAAATATACATTGAATTCTCTTGTATTATGGTTTTTGTTGTTAATGCCCTGTTTTGTTTCGGTAGCTCAAGAGTTAACCAATGAGGGGTTTGAGGTATTTAGAAAACGTATTGAGTCGCTTCAGGGTACTGATGCGATTGAAGCGTATAATTATCTAAAAAGTTTAGAAGTTGATTCAGATAAACTATCTATAGAAAATCGCTTAGTCTTTTATCGCCTCAAATCAGAGTTGTTATTAGAACAGGGGCAATTTCAACTAAGTAAAAAAGCAGCTGATGCAGGCCTGACATTATCGCTTGATCTTAAAAATCCGACTATTCTTATTTCTGAACTTTCATATGCTAAAGGGTTTGCTGTTGAAAGCTTAGGTGATTATGAAGGAGCTAAGGAAGCATATGTAAGTGGTCTTGAAGTGGCAGAGTCGCTCAATGACGAAAAAAATATTGCCATGGGGCTCATCAACTTAGGTGCGCTGTATTATTTAACCGAACATTTCGAACGTGCGCTTATTGTGTTTAATGACGCACTCACTATTGCAAACAATCTTCAAGACAATGAATTACAAGGATATGTGAATACCGAGTTAGGCATATTGTATTCGTATCTTGGCAAAGAAGAAAAATCGATGCGTTTTTACCAGCGATCATATGAACACTATCAAGCTGCTGGAAAAATTTCTTATGCGTACAACAGTTTACGTAGTATTGCAGTAAATCATGCTCAGAATGAACGCTATGATGAAGCAATAAAGCTATACAACGAGATCATTGCTCATGCTGACAAATTGGGCAACATTGAGCTTATGGTGTTGGTTTACTCCGGAATGGCGTGGGCGCAGCTTAAAAAGGAAGATGCAGATCCTGAATCGGCATATCAGTATATCTCGATTGCCAGCGAATATGCGGAGGTGTCAGAACAGCATGAAACTCCCGTTTCACATGCAATTGATCGTGCTTATATCATGATGGAAATGGAGCGATATCAAGAAGCGCTCGAGAGCATCACCGAAGCTGAAAAGCACATTAACGATAAAAAGCGTTTTATCAATACATTATCTCGAATAAACACCCTGTATTTGAAAAAAGAGATCTACTTTACGCTGGGCGAGTATGAAAAGGCGTATCAAGTACAGTCTGAATACCTTGATTACCACTTGTCTATTGAAAAACGTTCAAATTTTGAAGCGGTTGAAGAACTGAGAATGCGCTATGAAAGTGAGCAAGCAGATTTAGAAAAAAAGATTTTGGAACAAAAAGAATCACTACAATCGCTGCGACTTGTAGATGCTAAGAGTCAAGTAAAAAGTCGTCAGCTGTTTATTGCGCTGGTCGCTGTTTTCTCCCTAATTCTCGCCTGGTTTTTGATAAAAATTCTTAGAGGGCAAAGCCAATTACTGAGCTTAAGTCGCACCGATAGCCTAACAGGGGTCGCTAATCGACGAAGACTCATGCAACTTGGAATGAAATATTTTATTCAAGCGAAGCAGCAACAAAAAAACTTTAGTTTACTCATGCTAGATGTGGATGATTTTAAAGTTATTAATGATGATCTTGGTCACAAGTATGGCGATCGTGTATTAAAAGGCATTGCTCAAATTGGTGCACAAGTATTAAGAAAAGATGATAAGTTTGGCCGGTTTGGAGGTGAAGAATTTATTGCGTTACTACCACAAACTAGTCAAACACAAGCGCAAGAAGTCGCGCAGCGTATCGTCGATGTTATTAAACAACATCCGTGGAAGCTAAAAAATGTAGATGTGAGCGTCAGTATTGGTGTGGCAACATTAGATGGTGATAATTTCGCAACACTTGAAGACATGATCAAACAGGCTGACGTTTTATTATATCGAGCTAAGCGATCGGGGAAGAATAAAGTATGCTGCGTTGCTTAGTTAAGTTTACCTTTCTTGTACTGATGTTGACATATCTTCAACCAGTACTTGCGTACGGGCAAAATGAAGAACAATCATCTGACAATGAGTCATCTTTGGCCAATGATAATGGTGAGGCGTCACCATTAGAGAGCGATGTATTAATACTTGATGCAAA
The DNA here is from genome assembly GCF_053485835.1 of Thalassotalea fusca. Classification (NCBI taxonomy): domain Bacteria; kingdom Pseudomonadati; phylum Pseudomonadota; class Gammaproteobacteria; order Alteromonadales; family Colwelliaceae; genus Thalassotalea; species Thalassotalea fusca. The sequence continues at coordinate 162,811 of NZ_JBQRUN010000006.1, read as the reverse complement.
AATTGTCGCTTTAGTCGAATTAAGTGAACAAGACCCTCAACGTGCTCAGTCTATTTATGACAATTTGATGCAACTTAGTGATAACTTTAATGCTGCTGAACAGTATTTAATGTTTCTTGTCAGGGCGAATTTAGATGATAAACCAGGCCAAGAAAACAAGGTGATTAACTGGTTGAATCAAGCGGTTGCACTAAAAGAACAGATCGCCGAGAACCAACTTAATACCCCTATTTTTAATAGCGCATATCTAAAATTGTCTGAAACGTATGCACGCGTGGGTAAGTTTAAAGAAGCCTTTGAAAATAAAGAAACATATATATGGAACTTTTTTGGTGATGTTCAGCGTACGCGCGACGAACACTTGTCGTCACTAAATGATAAATATGCGACCGATATAAAGCTGAAAGAAAATGAATTGCTGTTAAATCAAAGCGAAATGCGGGCGTTACGAATAAAAGAAATTGAAAATGAAAAACGTACACAGCAACGAAACCTTATTGTCTTGCTGGTAACCGCGGTAGTTTTCGTATTGTTATTGGTAAGACAGATCAATGTTCGTCGAAGATTAAAGCAACTAGCAAAAACTGATAGCCTAACAGGGTTGTTTAACCGACGAACGCTATTTGAAAAAGGGAATGAGCTTACTTCACAGTCTACAGAAAATGGTGGCCAAATTAGTGCGTTATTATTTGATATTGACCATTTTAAACAAATTAATGATGAGTATGGTCACGACGCAGGCGACAAAATTATCATAGCTGTCGGCCAATTAGGGATTGAAACCATGCGGTCTCGTGATGTTCTTGCACGCCTAGGGGGCGAAGAATTTGCAGCTGTGCTACCAGACAGTAGTTTAGAAGAGGCAAAAGCTATTGCTGAACGATTGCGTGAAAAAGTAGAGTCATTTCAATTGGAATACGATGAAGCCATATTGAAAGTTACTGTTAGTGTAGGCGTCGCCAATATACGTCAAGTTTCAGGTGGGTTCGACAATATGTTAAATGCATCGGACGAAGCCATGTATGAAGCGAAAGCACTCGGGAGAAACAAGGTATGTTGTTATCAATTAAGCACAGAAGCATAAGAATCTTAGAATAATTTAACTGTCTAGTTTCTTCCCAAGTCAATATCAGCTAAGCTAACCAAATAAGATTTCGCAGGTGCCTTTTTTCAAAAATGGCAGCAAGACGAATCATAAAGTGAGCAACTTGCGCAAAAAACAGCAACCTTTCTTTAAGCTGGTATTTTGCATCGTTGTTATAATCACTTTTGAAGCAATTTAACAATAATTATTAGATCGTCGAATTGAGCAATAAATTACCGCTCGCATTTTTTGGAAAATATTTTCATGTCTGAATCACTCGAATACAGCCTTGATGGCATTGAACAACGCCCATTGAGACAATTCACTGAAGAAGCATATTTAAACTACTCTATGTACGTCATCATGGACCGGGCATTGCCGCACATAGGTGATGGCTTAAAACCCGTTCAACGACGCATTGTATATGCTATGTCAGAACTTGGCTTGTCGGCACTTGCAAAATACAAAAAATCGGCGAGAACCGTGGGAGATGTGTTAGGTAAGTTTCATCCGCATGGTGACTCCGCATGTTATGAAGCAATGGTGCTTATGGCACAGCCATTTTCCTATCGTTACCCTTTGGTTGACGGTCAAGGTAACTGGGGTGCGCCTGACGACCCTAAATCATTTGCTGCAATGCGTTATACCGAAGCGCGCTTAAGCCGCTTTAGTGAAGTTTTATTAGCAGAACTGGGCCAAGGCACAGTAGATTGGGTTCCTAACTTTGATGGTACGATGAAGGAGCCAAAAACTCTGCCTGCTAGATTGCCGCACATCTTATTAAACGGTATTACTGGTATTGCGGTTGGTATGGCAACGGATATCCCACCACACAATGTGCGCGAAGTTGCCAATGCCTGTGTACACCTGATTGAATCACCAAAGGCTGAACTTGGTGAGTTGCTAGAGTATGTACAAGGACCTGATTACCCAACTGATGCTGAAATCATTACGCCAAAGAGCGAAATAACGAAAATCTACGAAACTGGCCGTGGCAGTATTAAAATGCGCGCTGTGTATGAGCTGGAGCAAGGTGAAATTGTGATCACTTCACTTCCTCATCAGGCGTCAGGAGCCAAGATTCTCGAGCAAATAGCGGCACAAATGACGGCGAAAAAGCTACCTATGGTAGTAGATTTGCGTGATGAGTCGGATCATGAAAACCCTATTCGATTAGTCGTTGTACCACGTTCTAACCGAGTTGATGTTGAACAGTTGATGCAACATCTTTTCGCGACGACAGACTTAGAAAAGAACTATCGTGTTAACTTAAACATGATTGGTTTGGATAACAAACCAGCCGTTAAGAATTTACGTGATGTATTGGTTGAATGGCTCGAATTCAGACGTGAAACCGTACGTAGGCGTTTGCAGTATCGCCTTGATAAAGTGTTGGCTCGACTGCATATTTTAGATGGTTTATTAGTTGCTTACCTCAATATTGATGAGGTCATCGAAATTATTCGCACCTATGACGACCCTAAAGCAGAGCTGATGAATCGCTTCAACTTGTCTGAAATTCAGGCAAATGCGATTTTAGAAATCAAACTACGCCAACTTGCCAAGCTTGAAGAAATTAAAATTAGAGCAGAGCAAGATGAGCTAAACAAAGAGCGCGAGACGCTCGAAAAAACTCTCGGTTCAAAAGCTCGCATGAATACCTTGATCAAGAAGGAAATCTTAGCAGCAGCGCAAGAGTATGGTGATGATCGTCGCTCTACTATTATTGAACGCGGTGAAGCAAAAGCATTGTCTGAAAAAGATCTGGTACCAAGCGAAGCCGTAACGGTTGTGGTTTCAGAAAAAGGTTGGGCACGTTGTGCAAAAGGGCACGATATAGATCCACAAGCATTGAGTTATAAGGCTGGAGATAGTTACCTTTCGTCTGCACGCGGGCGTAGTAACCGGCCTGTTGTGTTTATCGATTCTGCTGGGCGAGCCTATACGACAGATGCGCATTCACTGCCAACCGCACGAAGTCAAGGAGAGCCATTAACTGGACGATTTAATCTTGGTGCAGGTGAAGCTTTCGAGAAAACGCTAATGGCAGATGATGAGGCAAGATTCTTATTGGCCAGTGATGCAGGCTACGGGTTTGTTGGTAAGTTTGCCGATATGATTAGCCGCAATAAGAATGGTAAGGCATTGCTGAGCTTGCCTGCGAATGCAAAAGTCATTACACCATGCCCTGTGAAAGATTTTTCCTCAGATTTAGTGTTATCTATTACGAGCGAAGGTCGCATGTTGGTATTCCCTGTGAAAGACTTACCTGAGCTTAGTAAGGGTAAAGGTAACAAGATTATCAATATTGCGTCAGCAAGAGCGAAAGCGCGTGAAGAGTACGTAACTTTGATGCAAGTTATCTCGCCTGATAATGCTGTAACACTGCATGCTGGAAAGCGTAAGCTTACGCTTAAAGTGTCCGATGTGGAGCATTATCGTGGTGAACGTGGCAGACGAGGCAATAAGTTGCCAAGAGGATTGCAGCGTGTTGACCGAATTGAGGTTGAATCTAAGGTGAGCGACGAGGTTATCATCGCTGACGACGCTACGGAACAACCCACAACCGACTCATAATAAAGCACAATTTATTTGTTTGAAAAGGGGCGTGTTCGTCCCTTTTTCTTATTTAAACATTTCTAATAAATTGGTATAGGACGCGATTTATGCAACAAAATTTTCTATCAAGTGAATGGCAAATACTACAAAAACAGAGTGATCAATTTGAGACATGGTCACTTATTCTTAGATTAGTAGCGATTGTCTTGTTATTTACGAGCTTATTGACTCAAGTTCCATGGCTTTGTGGGCTTGTGTTCTTGTTACTATGGCTTCAAGACGCCATATGGAAGACATTTCAGGCACGAACGGAAAATCGGCTTATTGAGATTGAACGTGCGATTGCTGATGATCTTCCGCTGACGCCGTACCAATTCAATTACCCGTTTAGCATACAACCAAGAAGTTCAGTAATTCTCATTGGTGAGTATTTGAAACAAGCATTGCGACCTACGAATGCGCTGTTACATATGTTGGTGATTGGCATTTTCCTTTGTGGGCAATTCATTTGAATTAGACTTTAAGCGCTGACGTTACATTAACCTAGCAATGGTAACTTTATTTATATGGCGTTAATTGATGGTAATTGGGACTCAGTAATAGCGTGTATCAATTGGACAAGTTGTTCTATTTTTATGTTTGATAGCTGGCGATAATCAAAGTAAGGACAAACAACAAGTTGCTTGTTTTTGTTTATTGCAAAGTCTGGTGATACCCAAAGACAATTTTCAGTAAGCCCTTGATTGATAGCGTAGGTTTTACCCATTACGATATTCAAATTGTCGGCTGATAGCGAATCTATGGTAATAGGTGAATAAATAAGGGATTGATTGCTATCTGCCGTAAGCATTTTTGTATCTCGAAACGTTTGCCAATGTGCTATGTCGTTCGGATAGAGAGCGCCTAATAGCTTAGCGTAGACATTAAATATCTTACGCCAGTGATTACTGGTTTGTACGCCGATCGTGTGAATTTCATTCTCTACAACAGGAACAACACAATCATAGGTATTGTAAGGAGTCAGTGGAATGTTGTTAGCGAGAAATACATTGAGCTTGGCATTTGGGTTCCCAAGTCCAGCAATTTGATGTGTCATTGTCATGGATTACTACAGGTTTATAAAATTTGGTGAACTTGTCATTTAGTTAATAAAAAACCCGGTGTCTACCGGGTTTTTTTCTCGTTGTTTTAGTTAGCTTTAAAACTCATCCAGCATGTACTCTAGCGAGTCTTCGTATGCCCTCAATTCTTTTTCTAGCTGGAATTTTTCTTTCAGTTGTTCTATTTCACGCCATTTTCGTTTTTTGTTATTGCTTGAACTAGTTTTTGGCTGGTTGCCAAGTGAGCCCAAGAGTTCTTCTAGTTTATCCATGGTATGCTCCTTTTTTCTACAACTGCATGTTCTTGATATCACACTTTGTAAAAGAATAGAATCCCTTTATGAATGTTTTTTTACACAAAAATGAAGCTTTAAAAAAAGAAGATTAGCGAGATTTAAGGCGTGTAGCGCTATCGCAGTTATTTACGATAGCGCGTTACTTATGGCATCAATTGAGCAATGTAGTTAACTGTTGTTCTAATTTGATTTGATCAACCGTAAAGTTGCGAATACCCTCTGCCAGTTTTTCTGTTGCCATTGCGTCTTCATTCAATTCCCAGCGGAATTGTGCTTCAGACAGTGGCTGTGGCTGTGCATCCGTGTTGCTTACTGGAGAAAGTTTTTGCACAACTGGCGCGTCAGATTGAGCTAACTCGTCCATTAACTGAGGACTAATTGTTAAACGGTCACAACCCGCAAGCTCTAAAATTTCGCCTTTGTTTCTAAAACTAGCACCCATAACTACTGTGTTGTAACCGTTGGCTTTGTAATAGTTATAAATATTGGTAACCGAAACTACGCCAGGATCTTCACTCGCTTCATAGCTGTCTTTTCCTGTAGATTTCTTGTACCAATCTAAAATACGGCCAACGAATGGTGAAATTAAGTATACGCCAGCTTCCGCACAAGCCTGTGCTTGAGCAAAGCTAAAGAGAAGCGTTAAATTACAATTAATACCTTCTTTTTCTAGCTGTTCTGCAGCTTTAATACCTTCCCACGTTGACGCTAGCTTAATCAAAATACGCTCATTTGCAATGCCTGCTTCGTTGTACATTGCGATAAGTTTTTTTGCTTTGGCGATAGATGCGTCTTTATCAAACGATAATCTTGAATCTACTTCTGTAGAGATGCGGCCAGGGACGATTTTTAAAATTTCTAATCCTACTAGCACTGACAGCTTATCGGCTGCATCAGTCACTTGTTGCTGACGATCATCTGATTGCTGTTTTGCCCACGCAACAGCTTCAGCAAGTAAAGGCTTGTAGGCGTCAAGTGATGCGGCTTTTAATAAAAGTGATGGATTGGTAGTTGCATCTTGCGGTTGGAACTTAGCAATTGCTTCCACGTCACCCGTATCAGCGACGACTGTCGTCATTTGTTTTAATTGATCAAGTTGGTTAGCCATGACATCTGCCTTCCTTTAGTGAGTATAAATATATCTGAAATAGTAACGATTAAGCGTTGAAGAAATATGACAGGCTGAATAGCCATATACTTTCGATTTAGGACTTACTCGTGTATTGAGTGCTATATAAATAACAAATTCTGGTAATTAAGCAAGTAACAATAATGGATTTTTTAGATCTAATAAGTGTTGGTTAATACCTAATATTTATATGGCTCAGATGTTGGTACCTATATTTGGTGTCATCATCTAGCATAATTTTATGATATAGTGCCGCAGATTTTAGTTTTTAGTGGAGCACTAATGTTACTTGTTGTCTCACCCGCAAAAAATTTAGACTTTGAAACGCCGTTATCAACTTCCCAATATTCACAGCCAGAATTGCTTGAACATAGCCAAGCGCTTATTGATATATGCAGAACCTTAACGCCCGCAGACATTGCGTCGTTAATGAGCATAAGTGATAAACTCGCTGGCCTAAATGCGGCGCGTTTTGGCGAATGGTCTCAGCCGTTTACTACTGAAAATGCGCGCCCGGCAGTTTTAGCGTTTAATGGCGATGTTTATACGGGCTTAGATGCGACAAGCCTAAACGACGACGATTTAACTTATGCTCAACAGCACATGCGCATATTGTCAGGGTTGTATGGATTGCTTAAGCCACTGGACCTGATGCAGGCTTATCGACTGGAAATGGGGATAAAGCTTGGCAATGAACGCGGTAGTAATCTTTACCAGTTCTGGGGCGAAATTATTACGGATAAGCTTAATGAAGCCATTGCCGCACAAGGCGACAATGTATTGGTAAATCTAGCGTCCAATGAATATTTTAAATCAGTGAAGAAAAAGGCGCTTCAAGCGGATGTGATAACTCCGGCATTTAAAGATTGGAAAAATGGCCAATATAAAATGATCAGCTTCTTTGCTAAGAAAGCCAGAGGGTTGATGGCGCGTTATATTATTGAAAACAGAATCAATAGCGCAGAAGAATTAAAGGGATTTGATGTTGATGGCTATCAATATAATAGTGAGTTATCTAAAGGTAATGACTGGGTATTTACACGAAAAATAACCGATACTATCTAAAATTGATAAGTTAACCCCGCATACAAATATCGGCCATTAAAGCCAAATGGCGCTGAGCGGCGTGAGTATTTAAACACTCCGTCGCTTTGTACTATCACGTTTCCTTCATCATCAATAACAGTGCCTGCATGTGAGTTTCCTATACGGTTTCTGTCGGGTGTCACATTAAAAACATTATTACTGCCGGTAAAAAACAGCCAGCGATCATTGAGTTGATATTCAAAGCGAAGATCGGTAAGCAGTTTTGGAGTATATGTTTGAGTATCGCCATCGGTTATGGTGTAACTGCCATAGCGATTAAAGGCCAAGTTTAAAAGCCAGTTTTGTTGCACATATTCTATATTGAGATTATGTCGGCTGTCTGGTTGCCAGGCCTCGATAATTGATAAATCTTGTTGCGCAAACACTTGCTCTTGAGGAAGCGACGCCAAAATACTATTTTGTGGTGAAAAAACATCGGTAACTTTTGTATTGGTGTAGTTTGCTGCAAACGTAATATCGAGTTGGCCGTTTGCAAGTGCTGTAAACCATGTCGCAACGATATCGATGCCTTCTGTGGTCGTGTTTACGCCATTTAGAAAAAATTGCGCTTTGTCGATACTTTCATCTGCAAATATTTGTTGAAGTTCTGGTGAAGCATCAGCGTTAATTTTATTACTTAAAACAATGCGGTTATCGATGTCAATTTGGTAATAATCAACTGACATCATAAAGTTTTCATATGGTGTATATACCACGCCAACACTTAGGTTGTCTGATTCTTCTTCAGTCAGTGTAGGAATACCGATTAACTTAGCAATGCTACTATCATTTCGATAAGTTCCTACTTGCTGTGGTGAGAGTCTTTGCGCTTCATTCACGAGAAACTGGGTACTGGTATTGTTGAAGTAAAGTTGTTGCATTGACGGCGCTCTGAAACCTGTGTTCAAGGCACTTCTAATAGCGATGTCGTTAGTGATACTCCAATTGGCAGCAAGTTTGATACTGTAGGTGTTATCAAACCCATCGTAGTCGTCAAACCTTACGGCTGATGTCGCATATAAATTCTCGATTATCTCGCTTTCTGCTTCTAGATAAAAAGACCTTACGTTCCTGCGTTCGTCTACCGCAGAATCTGGCGATATCCCGGGAAATCCTTGAATGCCTCCTAATGAATCCTCGGTGGTAGTTCCTGCACTAATATCCGTATCGTAGTCGTAATAGCTGTACTGCTCTCCCGGCGTGATTTGGTACCTGTCTTGACGAAATTCAGCACCAAACGAGAGCGAGACGTTTTCAAAATGGTATCTCGCATCTAAATTTAGCGTAGATAAAGATAAATTTAGCCCGTAAGCATCAGCATTTCGGGGGATGTTACGTCGTATATCTTCAGGCGATAATTTATTCTGAATGCTGAGCCAGTTAGCGTATGATGGATTAACTGAGTTAATTGTTCGGTAGTCGATGGCGTTCTCACCATAGGTATACGATAGATCATACCAGTAATCACTTTGGTTATCAGAACGAAGACCTATATTGATAGAGCCGTCCGTAATACTGGTTTCTATGTGAGGTAAGTAACCCGCAGGGATCAAGGCATCACCGTCAGCTAGTTGCGGGTTAGCCTCTAAGTGACCATGATGTCTAAAAAACGCGGCAGATTCATTGTCGCGTTGCGATGCTATTAAAAAGCCATATAGGTTGACTGAACCAAGTGGATATTCCGTATTGATTACGGAAGCATATTGGCGGTATTCAGGTTGACCAATCTTGAAGGTGTGCCTGTTAGCTGATATTTCTCTTGGATCGGTTGTTTGATATACATCGTCACTGACAGCCTGACAGGTATTGTATTGACAGCTGCCATGTAAGCCTGAGCGATTGGTTGCGTTTTGCTCTTCGATTTCTAATGTAAAATTAATAAAGCCCTTATCAAATAGCGACATGCCTTGATTAAAAGACAATTCGACACTTTCGCCATCGCCTTTATCATACTTGCCGAGCATCGAAGTTAAATGGGCGGTATCATCATTACTATGTAATACAATGTTTATGACACCAGCAATGGCATCAGAGCCATATTGTGCAGCGGCACCGTCACGAAGGATTTCAATATGCTTTATCGCATCAATCGGAATCGTATTAATATCAGCGCCAGCAGTGCCCCTGCCAACAGAAGTATTAATATGGATTAAACTTGCTTGATGACGGCGCTTACCGTTGACAAGAATAAGTGTTTGGTCAGGACCTAATCCTCTTAATGTTGCGGGTCTTAGCACGTCGGTACCATCACTAATCACTGAACTAGAAAAGTTAAATGATGGTGCAATGCTTTGTAGCATTTTCCCCAGCTCTGCTTGACCTGTTCGTTTGAGCATGTTGGCTTCAAGAATGTCAACGGGAACGGACAGATCGGTAAGTGATCGAACTGAAGATGAACGTCCAATGATGGCAATTTTTTCGACAAGAGTCTCTGCCGTCGTGTTGGCTGCAACGTTTGTTTCGTGTGTTTTAACTGTTATTTTGTTTGAACTCGCCAAAGTTTGAGGCAGAGACGGTGCAATCGTGACATGGTTGTCATGGCTCACTGTTACTATTAAGCCCGTTTCTCTCAACAGTTTTCTCAGTGCAAATCCAAAAGTGTAATAACCGACAACAGGTTGTGTTTTGATATTGATTAGTTGAGCAGGGGAGAAAAATAAGGTCTTATTTGATTGTTGAGCCAAAAGTAGCAGTGATTGATCAGCTGTTAACGCAGGAATTTCAAACTTGGTTAGTTCGTTTGCGTGAGCGCATGACAAGGTAAACCACAGAAAAATACCTAATATGACATGTTTTATTTGACGATAGCTAATCATAGTTATTGTTATTTTTAGCTTGCCACAAGTATGGGACACCCATAGCAGCAAATTTGCTCCCTCTTTTTAGTTATTATAGGAGTAATTTTTGATTATAAGGAGTTAAATGTGTAATAGAAATAGTTAATTATAATAATTATAACGATTCTTGCTTTGTTAGTTCGATAGAATGAACAGATGTGTGTCGATAATCAATTGCAAGGTTATTTTTAAGGTTCATCAACAAGCCATCAACATCATCAATTTTGAAATAGCCAGATACCGACATCGATAGTAATTTCGGGTCGCTTACTTCAAATTGTGTGTGGCTGTAACGACTAACCTCTTCCAAAACGTGCAAAAGTGGCTCGTGATTAAATATTAATGCGCCAGCTTGCCACGCTAAATCCATTTCAAGTTCCAGTCGGCTCGCTGCATTATTTGATAATTGAATGCTGTTTAGAATGACAGACTTTTTACCGGCAGTGACAACCGCTGATTGATCGACTAATAGACGCTCCGTATTAATAGGTAGAAAGTCGCCGTTAACAACTTTTTGCCTTTCGCCAATCAATACGCGCCCTTCGGTAACGATAAGTTCCATGTCCTGTGCGTTAGATTGTTCGATATTAAATATTGTACCAAGTGCCGTGAATGACTTTTCACCAGATAATACAACGAAGGGACGATTCTTATCTTTGGCTACGTCAAACATTGCTTCGCCTTTTATGAGCTCAATAAGTCGACGGTCGTCAGAGTAACTAACTTCAATAATTGTATCGGTATTAAGGCTAATTTCGCTCCCATCGGGCAAAGACACCTTTGATTGCTCACCAATCAAAGTTTGATAGCGTAGCGATTCATTAGTATTAAGACTTTCTATTAACAGACTGTTTCGTAAAGTAATGACACATGCGATTACAAACAGTACAGATAAAGCGGAGATAATGATAGGGCGAAAGCGATTAGATTTACGCAAAAACGTGGATTGCTCAACGACAGGAAAGATCCCTGACAACTCTTTTATGCTATCGGCATTGTTAAGTTGCTTGGCTTGATCAGCAAACGCTCTGTGGTGTTGTTCGTTTTGGTTGATCCATGCAACAAGTTGTTGTTTCTCAGCGGAAGTAAGCCCTGAATTCATACGATGAACCCATGCCATGGCTTGTTCTTCAAGTCCTTGTTCTTCTAACGCTTCTTGCATTGATACACTCTAATAAGTTGTTTAGCGTAAATTAATCCATTGAGTGTTTGCTGTGTAATAAAACCAAGCAAACACTGTTATTCTCGTCTATGTATGCTATTTAATCAACATGTTATCTGAAAAAATGAATTCAGCGCTATTTAACTTGGTGATTGTTTTAGCTCTTATTGCGTTTGGCTTGCTTTTTAGCTTTAGCTTTTTTCTGCGCCTTTGACTTCTTCACTTTGGGTTTTTTCAATGGCACACGGGCTTCTTTATATTGTGGTCGCAATGAGTCGATAACGCGTCTTTGCATGCGTTCTCCCATATAACGTTCTATTTTGCCAATCACTAACATGTCGTGGGCTTCCACGAGTGATATTGCTGTTCCTTTATTGCCTGCGCGACCCGTTCTGCCGATACGATGCAAGTAGATATCAGCCTTACGAGGCATGTCAAAGTTTATTACGTGAGAAATATTGTCTATGTCTAATCCTCGCGCAGCGACATCAGTGGCCACCAGAACTTTCACATCGTCATTTTTTAGGCGAGCCACAGATGAATTTCGCTTGTCTTGCGGCATCTGCCCTTCTAACCAAGCACAATTAATCTCTGCACTTGTTAACTTACCTGACAAAATTTGTACTGTTTCACGTTTGTTAGCGAATACAACCGCTTTTGTGACGTCTTCTTGCTTTAAAATATGGGTTAGCAAATCAAATTTATGTTTCTTGTCATCTGCCAGATGGATCCATTGATGTATTTTGCCTTTCTCTTTTCTGGAAGGATTGGCTTCTAAAAAAACAGGTTCATCTAGGATGTCTTTAGCAAATTTTAATACACCCGAGCCTTCAAGCGTGGCCGAAAACAACATTGTTTGTTTACGCCATCGTGCTTCACCAATGATTCGGTTAATCGTATCTGCAAATCCCATATCTAGCATGCGGTCTGCTTCGTCTAGTATGAGTATTTCGATTTCTCTAGGATCAAACTGCTCGTTTTCTATGTATTCTAATAACCTGCCTGGCGTAGCAATAAGCATATCGGTAGTGCTGGTAAGTATTTCTTTATGGCTACCGTAATTTACACCGCCTGTAATGACACCTGTCTTAATATTGGTTAGCGCGGTGAGTTTTTCTGTTTGCTCACTAATTTGCAGTGCTAACTCTCTTGTTGGCGACAGAATTAATACACGTGGAAATCCCGGCTTAGTGCGAGGGTAATCTAATAAATGTTGAGCAGCAGGTAAAATAAATGCAGCCGTTTTCCCTGTCCCTGTGGGGGCAGAAGCTAATATGTCTTTGCCTGTCATCGCTTCTGGTAACACCAGAGACTGAATTGATGTGGGTTTCTTAAAGCCTGCTTTATCTGCACCGCCTACCAGTGCTGAATCTAGCTCAAATTGCTCAAACATAATTGAAATTTACCTGAAATATTAATGGCGCTAATTATAGAGGTTTACTATTTGCATAGCGAAAGTTATTTGTTTCTGTTCCAAATGATGGTACATCGATTAAGTATATTATGAAGTATTGGTCTTACACTTCAAAGTTTACGCTAGAGCAGATTATCCGTTACCTGCATCCGCGAGTAGTGCATCTATCTCATCATTTAATTGCTTGCACCAAGTGGCAATTCGTTGATCTGACAGATCGTACTGGTTGTCTTCATCTAATGCTAAGCCAACGAAATGCTTGCCGTCTTCAGTCAATGCTTTAGAGGCTGCAAACTCATAGCCTTCGTTTGGCCAAAAGCCAATGACATAACCGCCCTGTGCGATAACTTGTTCATGTAGCATGCCAAGTGCATCCTGGAACCATTCGGTATAGCCAATTTGATCGCCCATACCATATAGCGCGACAATTTTTCCATCTAAGTCTATATCTGCAATGTCGTCCCACTGGCTTTCCCAATCTTCTTGCAGCTCACCATAGTCCCATGTTGATATGCCGAAAATTAGCATGTCAAACGACAAGCACTCCGCCAGAGCCATGTCTTTTAGGTTCATGAGTGTAATGTTGTTTTCGGGAAATTGTGCTTGGATCTTTTCCGCTGCTATTTCGGTATAGCAAGTGGTTGAGCCGTAAACAAGGCCTATGTTCATTGAAATACTAACTACCAATATTAAAATTGCGTGCCGATAAGTGGCGCGTATTTTACCAGAAGTCACGCCAAAATCGAAACATATCCTGACTTTATGTGCTGACTGGGCTGATATAAGCGAGTTGAATACACTTGGATACGGCTTATGCGTTGCAATTTATTATCAATCACTGTAATTTTAGCGACAGAATTTCGGTCGTAATTAGTATCAGGCTATTTGGAAAACGCTATGCGTAATAATTTATTTCTTGGGTTTATCTTATTTTTTGTCGTGTCATTAGGGGTAAGCCATGCATTCAATACTAAAAGTGCTTTGCCAGAACCAAATGCACAAGCGCAAACCAGCGCAGAGTTTGTCGAATTAAGGGCGAACTTTGCGACTACTTTGCAACTACAAGTGATTAGTATTGATCCTTCACCGATCGAAGGTTTAGTTGAAGTGTTGACCAACCAAGGGTTGTTTTACGCTAGTAAAGACGGTCGAATTTTGGTTCATGGTAGAGTATTTGGCATTGGTGAGGGTGTTGTAAACTATACCGAAGAAAGTTTAGCAAAAGTACGTGTTAAGGGGATGAAACGGTTTGCAGATAATATGATCGTTTTTCCTGCTAAAGAAGAAAAACACGTGGTAACTGTATTTACGGACATTACCTGTGGTTATTGTCGTAAGATGCACAGTGAGATCGATGAATATAATGCCAAGGGCATTACAGTGCGTTATATGGCATATCCTCGTTCAGGAATTCGCGACGCCAAAGGTGAGTATTCTCAAGGGTTTAAAGATTTACAATCGATTTGGTGTCACGAAAATCCGGCAGAAGCACTAACAAGAGCCAAATTAGGGGCACAAGTTGCGCAACGAATTTGTGACTCGCAAATTGAAGACGAGTTTAATTTTGGTCGTCAGGTTGGTGTGAGTGGTACGCCTGCCATTATGCTCGAAAGTGGAGATATGTTGCCAGGTTATCAAAATCCAGATCAACTAAGCTATATGCTTGATCAAATGAAGTTAGGCATCTAAACACTTTTCATGGAAAAAATTATTAAACGTCGGGCAGTAGTGCCCGATGGTCACTTGTCTAATATTTCTCACCCAAAGTTACGTCAAATATATGCGTCTCGTAACGTTGCTAGCGACGACGAGCTACTATTAACACTCGGTCAACTGTTACCGATTGAGTTGATGGCGGGCATTCCTGCCGCTTGTGATGTGTTGTTTGAGCATGTCACAGTGAATAATAAAATAACGATTGTTGGTGATTTCGATGCTGATGGTGCAACGAGCACCAGTTTAATGATGTCGGCGCTAACTATGTTCGGCGTCCAACATCATGATTTTTTAGTGCCGAATCGATTTGAATATGGCTATGGGCTTACGCCTGAAATTGTGGATATTGCCGCTAAGCAAGGCACCAATTTAATTATCACCGTAGACAATGGCATAAGTTGTTTTGCTGGCGTTGAAAGAGCTAAAGCATTAGGTATAAGTGTCGTTGTTACAGATCATCATTTACCCAGTGATAAACTGCCACCAGCTGATGCGATTATTAACCCTAATCAGCATGAATGTTTATTTCCAAGCAAAGCAATAGCTGGTGTGGGTGTTGCTTTTTATTTCATGATGGGATTTAGAAAGTATCTACGAGACAAAGGCTGGTTCGAACAGCGCAACATCCCTGAGCCTAATTTAGCACAACTCCTTGATTTGGTTGCGTTGGGTACTGTAGCTGATGTTGTGTCTCTTGACCGCAATAACCGAATTTTAGTTGAGCAAGGTCTTAAACGTATTCGAGCAGGCGTCACTCGACCGGGAATTCAAGCACTCATTGAAGTTGCATGTAAGAATCAGCAACGAATGATAGCCAGCGATTTTGGTTTTGCGCTTGGCCCACGAATTAATGCGGCCGGTCGGTTAGATGATATGGCTTATGGCATTCAGTGTTTATTGGCTGAAGACCTTATGGCTGCTCGTGTGATGGCAGCAGAGCTCGATGGCTTAAATAAATCTCGCCGAGAGATTGAGCAGGGTATGCAAAATGAGGCTGAAATCATTCTCAAACAACTAAAGTTTGATAGTAACAAATTGCCTTTCTCAATTGCACTGTTTCATCCGGAGTGGCATCAAGGGGTGATTGGCATTGTTGCCGGTCGTATCAAAGAGAAATTTCATCGGCCAACTATCGTGTTTGCTGCAGTGGAAAATAGTGACGAAGTCAAAGGTTCTGCGCGTTCGATACCTGGTTTACATATTCGAGATTTGTTGGAAGCTATACATTGTAAACACCCTGAATTAATTAAAAAATTTGGCGGTCATGCTATGGCGGCCGGATTGTCGATACATCGTGAAAATTTTGATGCCTTTCAACAAGCATTCGAAATAGAAGCCAAACGATTGTTGGATGAGGAAAAACTGACAGGTGTCATTTTGTCAGATGGTTCATTGGAGGCGAGTGAAATGACTTTAGCGTTTGCCGAAGTGGTGCGACAAGGTGGCCCGTGGGGACAAAACTTCCCTGAACCAATCTTTGATGACAGGTTTGAGCTGTTACAACAGCGCATTGTCGGTGAAAAACACCTGAAACTGGTCGTGCAAAAAGATCAGATGGCATTTGATGCGATTGCTTTTAACGTTGATATCCAACAATGGCCTAATGCCAATGCAACACATGTAAAGTTAGCCTATAGGCTTGATATTAATGAGTTTAGAGGCAAACAATCATTGCAATTAATGGTGGAACACATCACAGCGTGCCAATAGAAATTTCGCGATATATTCGCGAATTTTAATATTGCGTCAATATCTAATGCCACTCTTGGTTAACATAGAAGAAAAATCTCTAATACACTGCGCAGCAAACGTTTATTTGGCTTCACAGATAAGTTACAATGCGCCACTATTTTATCGTGTTTTGAAGAAGAACAGCCATTACCATGTTTGAAGTGAATCCTGTACTCAATAAAATTAAAGAAATCAAAGAACGTACTGAGTTACTTCGGGGGTATCTTTGACTACGAACTGAAGTCTGAACGACTTGTTGAAGTAGTGAGAGAACTTGAGTTACCTGATGTTTGGAACGAACCTGAACGCGCACAATCGCTAGGTAAAGAGCGAGCATCGTTAGAAATCGTTGTTGAAACGATAGATAGTTTAGTTGCTGGTTGTGAAGATGTTGAAGGCTTGGTTGAATTAGCCGTTGAAGAAAATGACGAAGAAACCTTTTCTGATGCCGAGCAAGAAACTAAAGCGCTAGAGGAAAGCATTGAAAAACTGGAATTTCGTCGTATGTTCTCGGGAGAACAAGACAGTGCAGATTGCTACTTAGATATCCAATCAGGTTCTGGTGGCACTGAAGCGCAAGACTGGGCTGAAATGCTCATGCGCATGTACCTTCGTTGGGGTGAAGCCCATGGCTTCAAAACTGAAGTGATTGAAGTTTCAGATGGTGATGTTGCTGGTATCAAAGGTTGTACTATTAAGTATTCAGGTGAATATGCGTATGGTTGGTTAAGAACAGAAACTGGCGTGCATCGTTTGGTACGTAAATCGCCATTTGATTCGAGTGGTCGCCGTCATACGTCGTTTGCATCTGCATTTATTTATCCTGAAATTGACGATAACATTGAGATTGACATTAATCCGGCAGATTTGAGAGTTGATACCTTTAGAGCGTCAGGTGCAGGTGGCCAGCACGTTAACAAAACGGATTCAGCGATTCGAATTACTCATATCCCAACTGGAGCAGTTGTGGCGTGTCAATCGGATCGTTCGCAACATAAAAACCGCGCGACCGCGATGAAATTGTTGAAAGCTAAGCTTTATGAAATGGAAATTCAAAAGCAAAACGAAGATAAGCAGGTATTGGAAGAAGGTAAGTCGGATATTGGCTGGGGAAGCCAGATTCGCTCTTACGTATTAGATGACAGTCGAATTAAAGATTTACGAACTGGTGTTGAAAATCGCAATACTCAGGCAGTACTTGATGGTGACTTAGATAAGTTTATCGAAGCAAGTTTGAAGTCTGGGCTTTAGTACATAAAGAATTAAGTAAAACCAATAGTGTAAAAAAAAGCGTGGGGTGTGCCCACTTTCAGTAGTAATCGTTTAACAATCAAAGGGTATGGTACCCGTTAATTGAGATATAAAATGACAGACCAAGCGAAACAAGACGAAAACAAATTGATTGCCGAACGTCGCGGCAAATTAGCGCAAATTCGAGAAAACTGCCCGGCTAATGGCCACCCAAACAAGTTTGATCGAAAACACTATGCGGCTGATTTACAAGCTGCACACGGTGAGAAAGATAAAGAATCGCTTGAAGCTGAAAGTGAAGTATACAGCGTTGCTGGTCGTGTAATGGCAAAACGTGGGCCATTCCTGGTATTGCAAGATATGACGGGGCGCATTCAAGCATACGCTGCAAAGGACGTTCAAAAAGATATTAAAGCCAAGTGGGGTGTATTAGATATTGGTGACATCGTTGGTGTTACAGGTACGCTACACAAGTCTGGCAAAGGCGATTTATACGTAAATATGGACGAATACCAGCTATTAACTAAATCGCTGCGCCCGTTACCTGAAAAATTCCATGGTTTATCTGATCAAGAAACGAAATATCGTCAGCGTTATGTTGACCTTATCATCAACGAAGAGACGCGTAATACTTTTAAAATACGCTCAAAAATTGTAGATGGTATTCGTAAGTTCTTAACAGAAAGAGACTTTATGGAAGTTGAAACGCCAATGCTCCAAACTATTCCTGGCGGTGCAACGGCTAAACCATTCGCAACATATCACAACGCGCTTGATATCGAAATGTTCATGCGTATAGCGCCAGAGTTATACTTGAAGCGTTTAGTTGTTGGTGGTTTTGAGCGTGTATTTGAAATTAACCGTAATTTCCGTAACGAAGGCTTATCAACGCGTCATAACCCGGAATTCACGATGATTGAATTCTACCAAGCCTATGCAGATTACAATGATCTGATGGACTTAACTGAAGACATGTTACGTACATTGGCGCAAGACGTTATGGGAACACCAGTTATTCGTAACACCGTTCGTGACAATAATGGTGAAGTTATCGAAGAGAAGTTCTACGATTTTGGTCAACCGTTTACACGTTTATCTATGGTGGATGCTATCTTAAAGTATGCACCTGAATTGGATGAAAAAGTGCTACGTAATCCAGAAGAAAACTTTGAAGCCATTAAAGCAATAGCTAAACAAGTTGGTGTAAAAGAAGGCGAAGCTGCGAAAGTTTGGGGACCAGGTAAATACATTTGCGAGATTTTCGAAGAAGTCGCAGAGCATCAGCTTGATCAGCCAACATTCATCACTGAATACCCATGGGAAGTTTCGCCATTAGCACGTCGTAATGATGATAACCCATTCATCACTGACCGCTTTGAGTTCTTTGTAGGTGGCCGTGAGTTAGCGAATGGTTTCTCCGAGTTAAATGATGCCGAAGATCAAGCTGAGCGTTTCCGCAAGCAAGTGGAAGAGAAAGACGCGGGTGATGACGAAGCGATGCACTTTGACGAAGACTACATCAATGCACTTGAATATGGTTTACCACCAACTGCTGGTGAAGGTATTGGTATCGACCGTCTTGTGATGTTATTCACGGATTCGCCAACGATTAAAGACGTTATTTTATTCCCGCATATGCGCCCGCTAGCGGAATAGTCTCCAGCTAAATTGAGAATGTTCTTCTCAATTTGAAAAATAATAAGCCAACGAGCATTAACTGCTTGTTGGCTTTTTTATTAGTAGCATTCGTACTTAATTAGTGTGTTAGTAGGCTGTACAAAAAGTTAAAAAACGATACAAAAGGATCATAAACAAATTCAATCCATTGGCTAGAATAGTGAAAGTCTGATTTAAATGTTGTTGTCTGCGACAAAAAATACTTAACCGGATATTTTGATGCAACGAGCCGTTAAAAGGAAGAAAAGTCATGAATTTATATCTAATAAGGCTAATAGCGCTTGTGAGCATATTCGCAATTAATAGTGCTGAAGCGGTCGAAGAAATTCGAATTGATTACATACCAGCTAAAGATAACAAAGAATCCTTAATAAAATCACAAATCGAAAAATCAGGTGTTGTTTCATCTGTAGTGACGTTTCTAAATGATTCCTTTCTCATTAATATAAAACTTAGTATCAAGTTCGGCTCTGATGATGGCCCTTTGTTTGACAGTGAAAAAAATGAAATCGCGATTCCTTTTTCCTTCATAGACGAAATT
Organism: Thalassotalea fusca; assembly: GCF_053485835.1. Classification (NCBI taxonomy): domain Bacteria; kingdom Pseudomonadati; phylum Pseudomonadota; class Gammaproteobacteria; order Alteromonadales; family Colwelliaceae; genus Thalassotalea; species Thalassotalea fusca. The sequence continues at coordinate 143,228 of NZ_JBQRUN010000006.1, read as the reverse complement.
GAAAAACGATTTAAAAAGGCCAATTATGTAGAAACTGGTGTAAGCGTAGAAGATGCTGTTGCAGACGCATTGATGCATACACTATTTCATGAATTTGCCCATGCAATAATCTTCATGTATGACATCCCCATAGTAGGCAAAGAAGAGGATGCGGCTGACGCACTGGCGACGGTGTTACTGATTGAGTATTTTGAAGATGGGCAAGAAATTGCGATTAGCGCGGCAGACTTATTTGACTTAGAAAGCGAAGATCTAAACGTATTAGAGGACGAAAACTTTTGGGGAGAGCATAGTTTAGACTTGCAACGATATTACAACACGATATGCCATGTGTACGGCAGCGATCCCGAAACATACAGCATTTATCTGGAGCAATCGTATTTTTCTGAAGACAGAGCAGAGTTATGTATTTTTGAGTATGAAAAAGTAGCCCGCAGTTGGCTTAAATTGCTAAAACCATACATGAAAGATCGCAATTAGTGTTTTTGAATAACCGATAGTACGCGTTTGATAAACCTTTCATATTTTAAGGAGTAGTAGGGGGAATTGAGGCGTAATGAACTATAGCGTTAATCGTCATGCATCGTTCAACATAATCTTGAAATGCTACATTTTCTGCTAAACGCAGTAATCGAAACAATTGAATGCAATGTGGTTCCAATTAGCTATTTTAATGCAAAGTAGAAATTGTTCTTTAAAGTAGAATCATGCATGATTAGGAAATGTAGTGCATATCTTAAGCACTCTGCGGAATTTGTCCGATATCTAGGGAGATTTAATCTGTATGCTTGAACTAAGTACGTATTTACCAGAACTCATCACTGTTTCTATCATTGCCGTTTTCATGGCGATTAGTCCTGGAGCAGATTTTGTTATGATCACGCGAAACAGTATTTCGTATAGTCGTAAAGCTGGGTTGTATTCTGCACTTGGTGTGAGCGCTGCAGTATGGATCCATGTCGCGTATTCTATCGCTGGATTAGCGGTGATAATTGCTAATTCAATCTTACTCTTTTCGATTATTAAATATTGTGGTGCGGCGTATCTAATTTACATGGGCTGGAAAACGTTTCGAGCGCAAACAAATCTAGACATTGAACAAGTGAGTGGTGACTTGAGCAGCTTATCTGCATTTAAAAACGGTTTTGTTACCAATGCTTTGAACCCTAAAACAACTATATTCTTTTTAAGTATTTTTACGCAAGTTGTCGATCAAACTACACCTATTACTATGCAAATCCTATACGGTGCGGTTATTTCGTTAGCGCATTTGCTGTGGTTTAGTGCGGTAGCAATGTTTTTGACACAGCCAAGACTCTTGAAGGCGTTTCAAAATTCAAAGCAATTGATTGAAAAAATAGTAGGCGTTGTGCTTGTCGGTTTTGGAGTAAAGATAGCAGCACATAGCAATTAGCAATGCGAAGAGGAAGTTCTTGTTAATTGATATTAACTGCTAAGAAGGCCAACGAGCTCGCATTGGCCTCTTAAGTCGATTGATAGTTGCTTGTTTCCACGTTGCGTTATGCTTCAACAATCCCCCAAATAAACGCGGCGACGCCTGTCAATGCGATCATCATGATATAAATGAGTCCAATAATGTTGTATTTAATGAAGGTAAATATATAGCCTTGTTTATAAACCTTTTTTTGCATCATAAACAGGTAAACTGGCATCCATATCAATATGCACATGGCAACCGTGGAAAAAGCTTCTGCAAGCCCTGGGTAATTAGCATCTACTGCGTCATGGCTGACATCGAGTATTTCAACGAGTAATATCGCAAAGAAAATAAAGCTGTGACTGTGAAGAGCAACAGTTAAGTGTTCCATATAAAGTCGCTTGGAAAACAGGTAAAATATCTTTAATAACAAAGCAAATAACGGCAATATCACAAACATTAACGGTGGTAATTTGGCTATAGCGTAGTCAATCAACTTCGTTGGATTTTCCGCCATATGCTTTTCAATTTTCGCTTCAACCTCATTTGCTTTCTTATTGATTAATTCGTTCATGTCTTCGCTTAGAAACGCGAAATTCAGTGTCTTGTCTTCAGTGTTGCCAATGGAAAATGTAGGGTCGTTATATTCAATTACTAAACCTTGTTGGGCTTGTGCCAGTTTCTCTGACAGCTGTGCGAGTTCTTCCAAATTTTCAGGCGTGAGTTGTTCCTTATCTTTGTAACGATTTAACTGTATGTCTAAAGCACGTTTAGCAACGCGATATCGGGATGATGACTTACTGGATTTCAAATCATCCTCTAAAGATTGTAGTTTGTCTTGTATGTCTAGCAGTGGGACCTTTTCATCATTAGATGCTGTTGTGATCTCTTCTTTTAGCTCAGTCATAAAAGTATTGTATTCGTTCAATGCTGAATGTTCTTTTTCAAAATCTCCCGTGGCGCTATCGGTAAAAAACTTCAGTGATATGAAAAATACAATACTAATAAATAGGTATAACCGTAGTGGTGGAACGTAATGCACTCGTTTACCGGCAATATATTGATTAGTAAGAAAGCCAGGTCGAAAGAATAGTGGGAACATTGTCCGGCTCGCACGAGAGTCGAAACTAAAAATATCATCGAGCAAATGGAGAATAACGCTCCAGAAGTATTTCAGGGACGATTCTAAAGATTGGCCACATTGGCTGCAAAAGGCACCTTCAACTCGTGCATGGCAGTTTTCGCAAAACTTAATATTGGTATTGTCTTGCACAGCGAGTGACTTTATCTGTTCTGCTGGTAGCTGTTCTGTTGAATTGTTACTAGTTAGAGAGGTACTTTGAACAGGTTGTTGTTCCATGCGAAGCTCGCTTTATACAGAAAATTAACATTGCACATAAATACTAACATGACGAAAGTCCATGGTGTAACTGCATTTTTTGATTTTATTTCATTAAATTAGAAATATTTTCGTAACTGGGGTGATGATTGATTGAACTTCTGTTAAATTTAAAGCATTGTAGTTTCGCTGCTACACGAAAGCCACACATAGGAGAATTATAATGGCATTTGAAGTCACGTTTGAATTAAAAGAGTCAGACTTAGATCATTTTCGCGAAGTCATGAGAAAGGCACAATCTGGTGCAAAGCAATTAAGTGAAAGTGCAATTCTGTCTAATGCAAAAGCATTAAGCGATACTGTAGCTGAAGACTTGCCAGCATTCGTAAGTGAGCGTATTCAAAAATTACGTACATTAGTGGCAATGATTGAAGATAGTGAATGGAAAATCCCAGACGAAGAACGTTCAGATGTACTAAGTGCGTTGGCGTATTTTAGCGATCCTGAAGATTTAGTCCCTGATCACATCCCTGTTTTGGGCTTCTTAGACGATGCCATCATGATTGAGCTTGTTGCGGAAGAGCTAAAAGATGACATTGAAGCGTTTCTTGAGTTTTGTGCATATCGCGAACGTGAAGAAGCAAGGCATGGTAGTGATACTACGGTAACGCGTGAAGAATGGCTTGGCGCTAAGCGTCGTGAACTGCATAGCCGTATGAGAAATCGTCGTGGAAAACGTCGTGGTGGTGGTTCCTCATTCCGTTCTATATTTTAATCAAGCTTAAAAACTTGTGTTTTTGTTAAAACCCCGCTCAGTGCGGGGTTTTTATTTTGCAACATTTTAACAATGTTTTGTTCTTGAGTTTGCCGACTCAGCATGGCATAACATACGTTAACAATGCATTAACCAGTGTTTTTTTGTTGTACAGAGTGTGTGCGCAATGTGTTGGTTAGTTGTACTACTGTAGGCAATAAGTAAGGAATAATAATAATGTTAAAAATTGAAGGCTTGTCGAAAACTTATGACAACGGAGTAAAAGCATTAAATAATGTTACGCTCGATATACCAAAAGGTATGTTTGGCTTATTAGGACCAAATGGAGCGGGTAAATCTTCGTTGATGAGAACCATTGCAACACTGCAAGAAGCAGACGCTGGCCGCATAACATTTGACGGTGTTGACGTGTTTTCAGATCCGCAGGCACTCAGACAACGGTTAGGGTATTTGCCTCAGGACTTTGGTGTTTATCCTCGAATTAGTGCCTACGATTTACTTGAACATATGGCAGTGTTAAAAGGGCTGAAAAACAAAGGCGAAAGAAAAGAAGTTGTTGAAGGTTTGTTAGCGCACACCAATCTGTTTCAACACCGTAAAAAGGCTGTGAGTGGTTTTTCGGGAGGGATGCGACAACGTTTCGGTATTGCACAAGCATTATTAGGCGACCCTGACTTATTGGTTGTCGATGAGCCAACTGCGGGACTAGATCCTGAAGAGCGTAACCGATTCCATAACTTGCTAGTTAGCTTAGGCGAAGAAAAAGTTATTATATTATCAACACATATTGTTGATGACGTATCTGAACTTTGTCCCAATATGGCCGTATTAGCTTCAGGACAAATCTTACTTGAAGGCAATCCTATAGAGCTTACAAAACAACTAAATGGTCAAATTTGGCGTAAAACAGTTTCTCAAGTTGAGGCCGCAGATATTGAAACAGAAATGCAAGTTATTTCAAAACGACTATTTGCTGGTAAAACTATAGTTCATGTTATTGCAGAACAGGCGCCTACGGGTTTTGACACCACACCTGCAAATCTAGAAGACGTATATTTTTCTACGCTTCATAATCATCGTAAAGTAGCATAGGAGCGTCGCATGTTTCTTAAAATGCTAACTTTTGAATGGCGTTATTTTGTGCGTCAGCCTTCGTTCTATGTGACGGGGTTAATCTTCTTTTTACTTACCTTTTTTGCCACAGTCAGCGAAAATGTCCAAATTGGTGGCGGTGGTAATGTACTGTACAACGGCCCATTTTCAATTGCGCAAACGTTAATCATTATGAGCATTTTTGCCATGTTCTTAGTGGTTAACTTTGTCGCTAATACCGCGACTCGTAATGAAGCAACACAAATGGCAGAGTTGCTTTACTGCAAACCTATTAACCCAGTGAGTTACCAGTTAGGGAGATTTTTTGGCTCCTTTGCTGTTGTTGCTGCGGTATTTGCCATGGTGCCACTAGGTATCTTATTAGGGACACTAATCGGCGGCATCACAGGCTGGGTTGACCCTGAGCGTTTAGGGCCGACGAACTTGGCTCATTACTTCACTGCATATTTTTATTTATCACTGCCAACACTTTTCGTACTTTCTTGTTTGTTCTACGCGGTAGCTATTCGTTTTCGCAGCATGATGGCTGTGTACCTTGTCGCCGTAGGTGTATTCATTGTTTATATTGTGTCTGGTCAATTTTTATCAGAACCTGAGTACCGTACTATAGCTGCTCTAGCAGATCCGTTTGCCGCGAATACCTTTGGCGAAGTAACGCGCTACTGGACGATGCACGACAAAAACAACGCCGAAATTGAATTGGTGGGTGTTCTTGTGCAGAACCGCTTAATTTGGTTGGCCGCGTCGATTGTGATTTTAGCTGTATTTGGGCGATTTACGTCAAAAGTTACATTACGCGCTAGTCAAAAGCTGAAGAAAAACAAAGATCAGACGGAATCTTCTATAGCCGATAAATTAAATAATCGTATTGATACCAAAAGCAGTGGCGTTACCACGTTAGCGCACATTGCACTGCGTGTTCGTTTTGAAATTCGTCAGGTTATATTCAGCGCGCCATTTTTAGTGTTAGGTGCATTTACTATATTTTCATTGGTAGCACCTCTCATTGATCCGCCGGGAATGTTTGGTACGCCAAACTGGCCGATTACACAATCTATGGTAGGTTTAATTGTCGGCTCGACAGGCCTGTTAATGTTAATCGTATTAACGTATTACAGCGCTGAAATTGTATGGCGTGAGCGTAATTCTGGCATGGGAGATATTGTTGACTCGATGCCTGTACACAACCTTACTTTTTGGTTGTCAAAGATAGTAGCGATTAGTTTGGTAATTGCATTACTGTTTCTGTTTGGTACTGGCGTAACCGTGATTAACCAATTAGTTAAAGGCTACGACAACCTCGAATTATCACAGTATTTGGTTCGCCTAGGATATGTTAATTTTGTCCCGCTAATTATGACGGCTATTTTGGCTTTCTTTTTACAGGTGGTCAGTCCGAACAAATTTATCGGTATGATATTGTTTGTGCTCTATATTATTTCGACCATAGTGCTGAGCAACTTTGGTTTTAGCCACAATATGTTCCAGTTTTCTGGTTCCCCTCAAGTGCTGTATTCAGATATCAATGGTTATGGCCAGTTTCTTAACAGTCATTCTTGGTACATGCTGTATTGGCTTGGTGCTACCGTAATTTTAGCTTCGCTAACTTATGCTTTATGGCATCGTGGACCAGTACAGCCACTAAAAGCCAGAATTAAGAAAGTGCCTTATTACTTAGGTTTACCTGGTAAAATAAGTGTGGCCGCGGGCTTGGCTGTATTCATATTTGCTGGCAGCTATATTCACTACAACACGCGTATTTTAAACGAGTACGTAGTTGAAGATGATGCGTTAGAACTACGCGCTGACTATGAAAAAACATACGTGCAACATGCACAAGATGAAATCCCTACGATTGTAAAAACGCATGCGAAAGTAGATATTTTTCCATCTGAACGTCGTATCAACGCTGTGGCTGATATCACCATTAAAAATACCTCTGATAAAGCAATAGAACGATTTATGGTGGCTAAACCTCAGTTTACACAACAATGGAATGTTGTCATTGAAGGCGGGAAACTAGGCGAAACTGATGACAAGTTTGACGTTGCGTGGTTTGAATTTTCTGAACCATTGCAGCCTGGTGAGTCTCGACAAGGGGAGTTGTTAGTAGAGCGAGCTCATCAAGGATTTACAGATGGAAATAATGACCTTGCAGTTAATTACAATGGTACCTTTGTTAACAACTACAGCTTGTTTCCTGCATTTGGTTACCAGGAAGGTGTGCAACTGCAAGATCGCCACGAGCGTAGAAAGCGTGATCTTGAGCCTGTTAAGCGTGCTAATAAATTAGAAGAAGCGCAATTTTATAATGAAAGCTTCTTTGGCAAAGGGATTGGCTTTATTGACTTCGAAGCAACAATTTCGACGTCAGAAGATCAATTCGCTATAGCACCGGGGTATCTACAAAGCGAAACCGTGGAAAATGGTCGCCGCACATTCCATTACAAAATGGATGCTCCGATGGTGAACTTCTATTCTATCATGTCGGCGAAATTGTCAGCCAAGAAGGAAGCTTATAAAGGTATCGATATCGAAATCTACTATCACGAAGGCCATCATATGAATGTGGAACGTATGATAGAAAGTGTGAAAGATTCAATTGATTACTTTACCGAGAATTTTGGTCCTTATCAGCATAAGCAAATGCGAATCATAGAATTCCCAGGATATCGTAGCTTTGCACAGAGTTTTGCGAATACGGTGCCATATTCTGAGAGAATTGGTTTCATCACTGACTTACGCGACCCTGAAAATATTGATCCTGTGTACTATGTCACGGCGCATGAAGTTGCTCATCAGTGGTGGGGACATCAAGTTGGCGCGGCAAATGTTCAAGGAAGTGCCATTATTTCTGAAAGTCTATCGCAATATAGCGCTTTGATGGTCATGGAAAAGAAATATGGACCTGAGAAGATCAGAAAATTCCTGAAGTATGAATTAGACAGTTATTTGCGTGGTCGAAGCGTAGAATTGTTGGAAGAAATGCCACTGATGCGCAGCGAGAATCAGTCGTACATTCATTATCGTAAAGGCTCAGTCGTAATGATGTCGTTGAAAGATCGTTTGGGTGAAAAACGTTTGAATAACAGCTTAAGAAACTTCTTATCAGCGTATAAGTATCAAAGTGCACCTTATCCAACGACAAAAGACCTACTGGCGTATATTACGGCAGATGCAAACGAGCAGGAATACGATTTCGTTAGCGGTGTTTTTGAACATATTACTTTGTATGACTTAAAAACTGAGAGTGTTGAAGTGGTTGATCGTGAAGATGGCATGTTCGATATCAACATTGTTATTCAAGCGGCACTCAAACGTGCTGATGGGCAAGGTATGGAGACGGAACATGAGTTTGAAGATATGGTTGATATAGGTGCGTTTAGCGACGATCCTGAGGACTTGTCTTCTGATAACTTTGTACAATACCTAAGTAAACACTTAATTAAGTCAGGTAAGAATACGATTACATTAACGCTTAAAGAACGTCCTAAATATGTGGGCGTGGATCCTTTCGTTAAACTTGTAGATCGTGACAGTGCCGATAATATTTATCGCCTGTAAACAATCAAGCTAAAGGTATAGTAAAAAGCCAGTTGATAGCGACATCAGCTGGCTTTTTCAATATAGGGTTTTTCAAGATAGGATTTTACGAAATAGTATATTGAACAACAATGAAACTTATACCAAGTGAAATAAATATTTGACTAGTTCAGAGCTATGTCAGGGAAGTTAGACCAAAGCAAATTGATGCTGTTGTAGTCATTCTCGGTTTTGTCTCCTGAGTCACTCTACCTCCTGCATCCATGCAGTCGTCCATCAAAGAAATTTGTGAAGTTATCACTTTCCTGACAAGCTCCCAAGGGCGAGTTTAAAAGGCTTATATGCTGCGTTATTTATTTTGATAAGGTTCCTACATGGATGTAGGCCATTAGGGCAACGCAGGACGCAGTTGCCGAGAACTACCATTAACTGCAATCAATGCTTTGCCTCTAAGCCTTTTAATTCTCGCTGAATGATCAAATATTTAATTCAATTGGTATTAGTGATTGATGCTAACGAGTGACGTACATCATCATGACAAAAAACGCGATGATGATTGCATTGAACGCTAGAATATAAATAAACCCACGAATGCCCTCTTTAACAGAGAAGCCTTTTGCGTCTAAGTAGAACCACCAAATCGCGCACATTATAATTGGCAATAAGAAAAACAATCGAATCATATCAAAGCTTTATTGTTATCGTGAGTTTATTTCATCATAGGTGAATTCACCGTGTGATGCTACGCTGGTGTTAAAATAAATCCGCACCCAATTAAATTGCTTAAGTATTTGCAGCCCTTAATTCTTGATCATGCCGGTCAATCAATTGGGTTAATGGCTTACGAATTGCGTACAAAAAGCACAGACTAGGTATAACCATCAAAGAAGTCATTATAAAAAATAGTGCCCAATTGCCGTCTAGCCAATCAACTACAATGCCTGAATAAGAACCGACCATAACACGGCCAAATGTACCTAGGGATGCCATTAGCGCGTACTGGCTCGCAGTGAATGTTTTATTGCACAGCACTGACAACAGGGCGACAAACGCGACCGAACCCCATGCCGACGTAAAGCCATCAACAAATACGGTAAAACCAAAGAGCAGCTTGTTAGGGCCTACCACAGCCATTGCTGCAAATAAGAGATTACTTGCCGACATCGCTATGCCACCAATGAAAAGTCCTTTTAATATGCCGTATCTAATCGTAAATACGCTGCCAATCAGCGAAAAGACAATCGTTGTTGCCCAGTTAATTAGCTTTGAGTAGTACGCGATATCTTCATTGGAAAAACCGACTTCACGGTAAAAGACTATCGACATTCTTCCCAAATAAGCTTCACCAATTTTAAATAGAAACACGAACAGTAAGATTGATATTGCGAGTTTAAAGCCATTGCGATCAAAAAACTCTTGAATCGGTGCTACTGATGTAGCGATTAACCAAGCCGCCAACCGATGAATGGTCGAGGGCGTACTTTGAATCATGTTGGAGGCATGAGTTGACGAGCGTCCTGCTAAATCACTATTCATCGCTCTAAGCTGCTGGTAAAACATCGCCATTAAAATAACGATGATGAGGGTAATTGCGGTAAATCGGTATTCGTCAGCGATCAGAGTCGTTGGCCAGTACGGATAACCAATATTGGCGTAGATGATAAAGAGAAAAATTATGGGCAAGATGAACAGCACACCATAAGGTCTTATTCCTTGTGATGGCATTAGTTGTTGATATTTCTCTTGTATTCCGTGAATTATTTGATCACGGCCGTTACTTTTGGGTTCTTTAGCGATCAGTGTGTTAAACATAAGCGCTGTCATAATAAATGCCAGTACCCAATAGACATCTGGCCATGCCCAGTTAGGACTGTCAACTAGTATGAATGGCACGCTCCCCAGCCCTGCGAACCCTGTCCACCAGCCAGCGGTGGCCATTGCAGAGCCAGCAGCCATATAGCCGCTGTCTTTATCACTTAATGAATCTATGCGGAACGCATCAATTGCAATGTCTTGAGTCGCGCCAGCGATGGTAATGAACAGCGCAAAGAGCGCCATAACAGACAGTTGTTGTTGAACATTAAGGTAGCTTAAGGCAATGGTTGCGGCAATAATGACAAGTTGTGTAATGAATATCCAACTCTTACGCTGGCCAAGTGCGCTGTTTAAATACCAAATCTTAATTCTGTCGGTAAGGGGAGACCAAAGAAAATTAATGGAATATGCAGCAAATATGAGACCGAATAATCCAATACTAGATCGGCTTAAGCCTTCGTCTTTAAGCCAGCCGCTCATCGCTGAACCCGTCATCACCCAAGGAAAACCACTTGCAATGCCAAAAATGAAGATTGTGACAAGTTGTTTATTCTTAAAATAGCTAATTATTTCTTTGAAAGAATGGGGTTGGGCCATAAAACAGCAATAATATTTATAAAGTGCAGATAGTTGCAGAGACTAGCAGAGGTAAGCCTGTTCGCAAAGCACTAATTATACCAATCCGCATAAAGAATTGCCCTCATAGAATGACATGGGCAACATTAGAACAAACGAAATAAGTGTAGATATAGTTGATCTCGGCTTTGGCATCCTGCGTCGCTCTACCTCCTGCATCCTTGCAGTCGTACATTAAGTTTATTTTATGCAGTCATCATATTGCCCATGCATTTCCAAAGGACGAGTTTTAAAGGCTTATATGCTGCGTTATTGATTTTAACAAGGTTCCCACATGGATGTGGGACATTAGGGCAACGCAGGACGCAGTTGCCGAGAACAACCATTCTTTGCAATCAATGCCTTGCCTCTAAACCTTTAAATTCTCGCTAAGAGAGCAATTTCTTACACGGGTTGGTATTATTGACAAAATATGTATTCATTCAAGTTATGGGATGGGGCGCCAGCCAATGCAATCAATAGGGTAACTGCCTATGCCGTCGAAAAAATCTAAGCAGGTGGTAATCTCACTCTTAAGGAATAAGTTGTTATCCAAGGCCTGTGCTCCATGCAAACTCAACTGGTGAACCACGTGCCAGAATACACGCTCACGAGCACTGCCTGGCGTGTCGTCTTCTACATTGAGAAGTGTCCATTCTTCCATGGTTTGATTAATAAAAAAATCTAACTCTGTGTAATGCAGGGTGTGTTCGAAAACAGCTGATATATAGTTGTCTATTTGTACAATTTTCTCATTGATAAACTGCTCAATTATCATTCTGATTCCTCAAGCCTTCAAGGGATTTATTCGTTACTAAATTTCTCCACAAGATCGTTTTATAATGCAATTAACAAACGTTAGCCACTCATCATGCGTCAGAAGAAATCAATATTGAATCCTGTATCGAATGATTAGATTTAATTTGCCGGGTATTGTTGCGCACTTATTATTGTATGTTCTCGTTTCTACCTTATTTATCGTAGAAAAAAAAGGCAATGTCAAAGCGTTGAGCGTAATTAAATGTAAATAATTAGTGGTTGACCAGAAAGTATCTTAGATATCAGTCTACTAGCGGGGCTGTTTTTACAGAAAAATAAAGGGCAACGTTAGAGTTGCCCTTTCTTCAGAACATTCAGATAGTAGTTAAAACTCTTCTGGCAAAAGTGATGCTTTAATCAGTTTGATTTGCTCAACAGGCACATCTTCCCAGCCTAGTTCTTCGTTGTAATTTGTGGCGACATTTGCCATGGCCATCATGACTTCTTCTCCTTCAACAATGCTGCCAAATACGGTATATCCCCAGCGGCGGCCGGGATTTAGGTCGGCATTATCAGCAGCATTAAAGAAAAACTGACGGTTTGCTGTGTGCGGTTGGCTTTCTTTTGCCATGGCAATAGTGCCTAAGTCGTTCTTTAATCCGTTACCAGATTCATTAACAATATCATCGTTGACTTTCTTAGGTGCATAGCTCGTGTCATAGCCTCCACCTTGTACGATAAAGTTCTTAATGATGCGATGAAATACCGTGTTGTCGTATTCACCCTTAACCACATACGTTAAAAAGTTGTCGACGGTAATCGGCGCTTTTACCCGGTCAAGTTCCACAACAATGACGCCCATCGACGTTTCAAACTTAACGCGAGGGAATAGGTTGTCAGGGTCAATTGCTGGTTCTTTCGCCGCGAGACTTAGAGAGAAAAGACAGAGAATTGCAAAGAGTCGTTTCATGTTAATTATTCACAAATTGTTGTACTTCTTGATCATTAACAATATTGCCAATGATTTTCGTGAGTAGTTGGTTGAAATCGCGTTCCAAAACTGCAATGTCAGCTGTCAGTGGGCCTTCGTTATTGCCTCTCACTGTAAAGGTTTTGGTGAGTGTTTGCGCTCCATTCTCGACCTTGGCCGTTAACACTATGTTGGCATTAGCTTGATATTTCAGCGTTTCTTGTTTTACGACAAACAGTGCCTTGTTAATTACCACTTCAATCGATTTCGCACTTGCGGCATTGATCGTCATCCCACCACGTTCAAAACTGCTGTTAAGCGCGCGTTCTAAAATGTTGGGTAAGTGTTGTTGTGTTGAGATAAGCTTGGCTGCTTGTTCAGGCTTTTCAATTTGAATTAAATGATGTGCTGTTCGTAAATCTATCACTGAAGTTGCGACAGATTGCTGAGCATATCCATTACTTTGTACTATGGGTAATTCAGGGCTAATGACAACCTGATTAGGGGCGCTACTACACGCTTGCACTAAGACTAAAAGTGATACTGCTACAAGATGCTTTATTCTCATTTTTTTATCGCCGATAAAATCACAAATTTGCTATTACTGGCAATTGTCTCGCAATTGCCGAATAGCCGCTGAAGTTTGATATGATAGCCAAGTTGCCGATTGCCAACAATACGCAGTTCTCCGTTTTTACGTAGAACACGAAAACTGTCTTTGAACATTTGCCATGCAATATGATCTGTCACTGCATTTTGTTGATGGAAGGGGGGATTACAAAGTATTAAATCTGCGGTTTGACTTTCGAGAGAAGTAAGACAATCATCGGCAATAAATCTAGCGTGTTCAACGGCTTCCGGAAAATTTTGCGCTACGTTCATTTGCGCAGATTTTACCGCCATAAATGATTCGTCAACAAAAGTAACTTGGCTGTTGGCATTTTGAGCCAGTACAGTAAGCCCAACGACGCCATTTCCACAACCTAAATCAATCACCGACTGTTGTGAATTAACTGTCGGCAAATGTACAATAAAAAATCGACCGCCAATATCGAGTTTTTCGCGTGCAAACACATTCGACAAGTTAGAAATGGTAAACTTTGGTGAGTCTAGTTGCCAAGATAATACGTTGTTACTTGGTTTTTTAGTGTGCTTATTGTTTAGCTGGCAAAATACCAACCGTGCTTTTTTTACTGCGAGAGAGGTGGTGGTGGTGCCAAGGAACTGCTCAAAAATTGCTAGAGTATTCTTTTGAATCTGTTTAGCTTTATCTGCCGCAATAAATATAACGTTATCGCTGTATTTTGCACTTATCCTTGCCAACAAATCCGTCATATATTGCTTAGACTTAGGGATTTTAAACAGGATGATGTCAACCTCATCCGGCAGTTCATCGAGGCTAGTCAATTGATTTAGGTGCGTTGAGTCAAGGTTATTTAATTGGTAGTTATTCAATGTACCTTGTTGACTAACATACGAGTCATTGAACTGATAAACGTTGTTATCAGGAAAATTTATTGCTAACGCGCCGAAGCTATCATTAATGATGAGTATCTTTGTTTCTTGATTAACAAGGTTGTTATCTCGCACATAATTAATCAAGTATTCATCTGCTGCATCCCATGCCTGCAAACTTCGGTTGATCTGTGCTGTAGGAAAGCGTTCAAGATGCAATGGCTTATGTTGTTGCGCTTGAAGTAAAAAAAATGGACTCAGCATGTCTAAAAATCAATAAAATAACGCTTAAAATTGGCCGCTATTGTGTCAAAATATCGAGATGGCAACCAGCGCTTTCTTATTTTTGGGGGAAGCTGGTATAAATTCAACCAGATAAGAAGCACTGACACGATATGAAAATATCCTTAGCTAATGCCAACATTGATTATATTGCTGGTTTTGTATCGTTTGAAGAAAGCTATCAATTGGCGGACGTTTTGGAGCGAGAAATACACTGGCATCAGGACTATATCGCAATGTACGGTAAGCAGATTGCTGTACCTAGGTTGCAAGCGTGGTTTGGCGATAATCAACAAACTTATAGTTATTCAGGAATTCAACTCAAACCAAACTCGTTTACAACTACGCTAGCCGTGCTCAATGAGCGCGTGTCGCAGCACTGCGGGGTCACCTTCAATTCGGTATTGGCTAATTATTATCGTGATGAAAATGACAGTGTTAGTTGGCATAGTGATGATGAAAGTGAATTGGGAAAAAATCCTGTTATCGCCTCGTTATCGCTTGGACAAACTAGAATATTCAAGTTGAAGCATAAAGTCACTGGAGAAAAGTATGAAATACCACTACAATCTGGCGACCTTTTAGTGATGTCTGGCGAAATGCAGCATTTTTGGCAGCACGCCATTTTAAAAGAAACGACAAAATTACAAGCAAGAATCAATCTAACTTTTCGGCAAATTAAATAATTTTTTATTTTCGCAGCCAGAGCAAAATGTTAGCTGGATTTTCGAAAATTAGACTTCTAGATGGGTGGTAATTCCACCGTCTCGGTCTACAGTTAATAAGGTCGTTGTAGGTATTTTTAATAAGGGAAAAGTATGACAATCGAATCGATAATCGAAGAAAAATTACTTACTGAATTTTCACCGTTACACCTTGATGTTATTAACGAAAGTCACCAACATAACGTGCCGAAAGGGAGCGAATCTCACTTTAAAGTGATCATCGTTTCAAATGCGTTTGATGGAGAAAGATTAATCAAACGTCATCGTGCTGTTAATGCTGTTTTAGCGACAGAATTAGCAGAGCATATTCACGCTTTAGCCTTGCATACATACACTGAAAAAGAGTGGCATGAGTACTATGCCGACAATACACCACTTTCACCAAAATGTTTGGGAGGAAGCAAGGCTACCGCCTAATGCTTTAACTTAACGAGTTGTTAAAAATAGTAGACAACTCGTTTGCGAGATTCCTTGGTTAATTTGGCTGGTAAGGTTTCTATTTTCCTCAAATTTTGCTATTTCTAGCGCCCAATAATAAAAATACTCTTGTCGTTTGGAATTGAAATGTCACATTCTGGCTTGCAAAAAGTCACTTCTTGGATAGATCTGTTTACCGAGTTCACAGGCAAAGCTATCGCATGGCTTACATTAGCAATGGTGTTGGTGAGCTTTATTATCGTAGTGCTACGTTATGGCGCTGGTGTCGGCTGGATTGGGCTACAGGAATCGGTGCTTTACTTTCATGCTGTCGTATTCATGTTAGGTGCCGCATACACCCTCAAAGCTGATGGTCATGTACGAGTCGATATTTTTTATCAAAACTTCAACGCAATTCAAAAGGCTAAAGTTAACTTATTTGGCACAATTTTTTTCCTGATCCCTGTGTGCGTAGCCATATTTATGTTGAGTTATGATTATGTACTCACGTCTTGGCAAATTTTGGAAAAATCGGTCGAAGCAGGTGGTTTGCCGCTAGTATACCTAAATAAATCATTGATTTTACTGCTCTGTTTTTCGCTAGGCTTACAGGGGATTGCCGAGATCTTGCGCAATCTTGATACTTTGTTATCAGCAAAACATAAGGAGGCGAACTAATGGAATATTTAGCGCTTCTCATGTTTTTGGTGGTGTGTATTGTGCTGCTTTTGGGGTATCCGGTGGCACTATCATTGGCGGGAACTGCATTAATTTTCGCTGGAATTGGTAGTGTGACAGGGGTTTTTGAATCCGCGTTTTTGTCTGCATTACCTAACCGCCTATACGGTATTGCGAATAACCAAACCTTATTGGCTGTACCATTGTTTGTCTTTATGGGCGCGATGCTCGAACGCTCAAAAATTGCAGAAAACCTACTTAATGCAATGGCGCTGTTATTTGGGCGCTTTAATGGTGGTTTGGCAATTTCTGTTACGCTGGTTGGTATGTTATTGGCAGCAAGTACCGGCATCGTAGGGGCAACGGTAGTTACCATGGGACTACTATCGCTACCCACTATGCTAAAACGTGGCTATGACCAAAAGCTTGCGACAGGGGTGATTTGTGCAACGGGTACGCTAGGTCAAATAATCCCTCCATCTATTGCGCTAGTTTTACTAGGTGATGTACTGTCGAGCGCTTATCAAAAAGCACAACTCAAAATGGGCATATTTAATCCAGAAACGGTTTCTGTAGGAGACTTATTTGCTGGTGCGGTTATACCGGGCATGGTGTTGGTTGGTATGTACATTTTGTATTGCCTTTTTATGGCAATTGTTAAGCCTGAATCGGTACCTAGCCTAACCGATGAAGACATTGCTGAAATCAAGAATGGTCAATCCACAGTGGTATTAATGCTTACCGCGCTTTTACCACCGTTAGCATTAATCTTTGTAGTACTGGGCTCTATTCTCTTTGGTTACGCTACGCCGACTGAGGCAGCTGGCGTTGGTGCGATGGGGGCTACAATTCTTGCTGTATTCCAAAAGCAATTAACTGCCGAGAACATTAAACACGTGTCTCGAAGCACAGTAAAAATAACCTCGATGGTGTTCTTGATCCTAATCGGTGCGAGTTTGTTTTCTTTAGTCTTTAGAGGTTTTGGCGGTGAAGAGTTAGTACATGGCTTATTTGAGCAAATGCCTGGTGGGGTAGTTGGTGCGACTATTATTGTCATGGCAGTAATCTTTTTGCTTGGCTTTATTCTAGATTTTATCGAGATCACATTTGTTGTCGTGCCTATTGTTGCACCGATATTGCTAGCGATGGGGCTTGATCCTGTTTGGTTGGGCATCATGATTGCCATCAACCTGCAGACTTCGTTCTTAACTCCACCATTTGGGTTTGCACTATTTTATCTACGTGGCGTTGCAGACAAGTCTGTTAAAACTTCCGCTATTTATCGCGGGGTAATACCTTTTATCTTAATGCAATTACTGTTACTTTTAGCGCTCGCTCAATGGCCTGAGCTAGTAACTTGGTTACCAAGTGTGATTTACTCGTAACAACACGGAACAAATAGAATGAAAAAAATAAAGTTAGTATTGGCAAGTCTATTCTTGGTCGTAGCTGGTGGATTAACTGCATGTGGTGACAAGTCGACAAGTTCTGACAGCGCCACAGCGGCTGTTCAGAAAAAGTTTCAATGGAAGCTCGTAACATCGTGGCCAAAGAACTTTCCAGGGCTAGGAATGGCACCAGAACGCTTTGCCGAGTATGTAAACGAGATGAGTGGTGGTCGACTGACTATCAAAGTCTACGGCGCTGGTGAATTGGTCCCTGGTTTTGAGGTGTTTGATGCGGTATCGCAAGGTACTGTGCAAATGGGGCATAGTGGCTCTTATTATTGGAAAGGCAAGATCCCGTCTTCGCCGATTTTTGGCGCTATTCCATTTGGCATGACAGCAACTGAACTGAATGCATGGCTTCATTTTGGTGGCGGATTGGAATTATGGCGCGAAATGTACAAACCATTTGGTGTAATTCCGATGGCTGGTGGTAATTCTGGTGCACAATTTGCGGGTTGGTTTAAAAAAGAAATTAATACCATTGACGACTTGAAAGGCCTGAAAATGCGTATTCCTGGGTTGGCAGGCGAGGTATTGCAACGTGCTGGCGCGGTTCCCGTTACACTAACTGGTGGCGAGATTTTTAGCTCGCTACAAAGTGGTGCTATCGATGCAACTGAATGGGTAGGTCCATACAATGATTTGGCTTTTGGCTTTTACCAAGCGGCTGAATATTATTATTCGTCAATCTGGCATGAACCGGGCACAGGGTTAGAGTTTCTAATTAACGAAAAGGCCTTTAAGCAATTGCCGCTAGACTTACAGAAAATAGTTGAAGTAGCAGCCCGCGCAGTAAATGAATCTACTTTAGATGACTATAATGCCAAGAATAATGCGGCGTTAAAAACATTGATGGATAAACACAATGTTAAAATGAGAACATTGCCAACTCCTGTTATAAAAGAATTAAAACGTATCACTGATGAAGTTATTGCAGAGCAGGTTGCGGCCGATGAAGGTTTTGCCAAAGTTTGGAAATCTTACAGTGAGTTTTTAGCATCGATTCGTGACTACCACGACCTGACTATCAAGACTTATTATCAAAACAGATAATCTTTACAAGCGCATGTAGAAAATACTTACTACATGCGCAACTCGTCGTACCTCATAATTTATTCTTCGGAGTAAACTATGCGGCAATTTTTTAGAAATCATAGAAAAGGCGTCAATATGGTTATTCAACCAAAAATTAGAGGTTTTATTTGCACCAACGCTCACCCAGTTGGCTGTGAAGCACACGTAAATGAACAAATAGCTTATGTTAAATCTCAACCACAGGCAGAAAACAAGCCAAAGAATGTGCTCGTTATTGGGGCGTCAACGGGATATGGTTTAGCTTCGCGCATTACTGCAGCATTTGGCTGTGGAGCAAATACACTGGGTATCTTTTTTGAGAAAGAGCCGACAGAAAAGAAAACTGCGAGTGCTGGTTGGTACAATACTGCAGCCTTCCAAAAAGCGGCTGACGAAGCAGGCTTGTGGTCAAAAAATATTAATGGCGATGCGTTTTCACATGAAATTAAGCAAAAAGCCATTGATGCCATTAAAGAAGGGCTTGGGCAAGTCGATTTAGTGATTTACAGCTTGGCTTCACCGCGACGCACAGATCCAGATACAGGTGAAGTTTATTCATCAACATTAAAGCCAATTGGTGAAAGTGTAACAACTAAAAACCTTAATACCTCAAAGCGTATTATTGATTCTGTGTCTGTTGAAGCGGCAACTGAAGAAGAAATCCAAGGCACAATTGATGTTATGGGTGGTGCTGACTGGGAATTGTGGATTAACGCGTTAAGTGAAGCGGGTGTTTTAGCTGAAGGCTTCAAAACTACAGCTTACACTTATATTGGTAAAAAACTGACATGGCCAATTTACGGACATGCGACTATCGGTCGTGCAAAAGAAGATCTAGACCGTGCTGCCAAAGCAATCACTGATAAAATGTCAGCTATTGATGGCAAAGCTTATGTTACCTCTTTAAATGCCGTTGTGACACAAGCAAGCTCGGCAATTCCTATCATGCCTTTGTACATCTCGGCAATGTTCAAAGTGATGAAAGCAGACGGAACTTACGAAGGGTGTATTGAGCAAATTCAAGGGCTATTTCGTGAAAACTTGTTTGGTGAATCGCCTCGTTTTGATGAAGCAGGTCGCTTTAGCCAAAACTATCTTGAACTTGAAGATAAAGTACAAGATCGCGTGCAAGAAATATGGGATACCGTTGACTCAGATACCATTGATGAGCTGACGGACTATGTTGGTTATCATAATGAGTTTCTAAAACTATTTGGTTTTGGCATGGATTCTGTTGATTATGATGCAGATGTAAGTCCTCTAGCTGAGATAAATAATCTCGTCTAGTTTTTGTACAAAAATTCAAACTTTAAAAGGCCATAGTTTTTAAAACTTTGGCCTTTTTTTTAATTGCTAACTTCTAAAATTGTTGCTTTAGATTAAAAATTCACCAAAGTGCAGAGAATTGTAAAGAAAAGTATCAAACCCTAATGGCGCATTTGTGAATTTTTGTGCTAAAATTCGGGGCAGTAAAATTTAACTTAAGAGCCGGTAGTTGTACTTTTTTGGAGTTATCTAGAAAAGCTACAGTCTGCTGAAATACACTGAAATCAACCAATTTAATATTCGTACGTTGTAAGCCTTTGATGTTTATACGGTAATTTCGTGCGGTAAAAATTGACTGATTTACTCCCGTCAAAGTAGTGCAAGTGTTTATGATTACAATAAAAAAAGGTCTGGATGTTCCTGTTGAAGGTGCTCCCCAGCAAGTAATCCATGATGGTCCGACCATCAAAACTGTTGCGACACTAGGTGAAGAGTTTGTGGGTATGCGCCCTACTATGCGTGTCAAAGTAGGAGACCGAGTAAAAAAAGGTCAGGTGCTTTTTGAAGATAAAAAGAACCCAGGCGTTAAATTCACTGCTCAAGCTGCAGGTGTAGTAACTGAGATTAACCGCGGTGAAAAACGTGTTTTGCAATCTGTAGTCATCGAAATCGATGGTGACGAGCAAGAAACGTTTAAGAGCTATGCTAAAGACGACATAGCTAAGTTGTCGAGAGAAGACGTTGTTTCAAATCTTGTTGAATCAGGATTATGGACAGCGCTTAGAACTCGCCCATTTAGCAAGATCCCTGCAATTGATTCAACTCCGGTTGCGATTTTTGTCAGTGCATTGGATACCAATCCATTAGCAGCCAACCCAGAAGTTATCATTAATGAACAGGCTGATGCGTTTAAAGCTGGTTTGTCTATTTTGTCAAAACTAACTGATGGTCAAGTATTCTTGTCTAAAGCGCCTAGCAGCAACATTCCTTCTGAAGGTAATGTGTCTGTAAATGAGTTTGCAGGTAAGCACCCAGCTGGTTTGGTAGGTACGCAAATTCACTTTTTACGCCCTGCAAGTGCAGACAAAGTAGTGTGGCACCTCGGCTATCAAGAGGTTATTGCCTATGGTCAGTTATTCTTGACGGGCGAAATTAACAGTGAACGTGTTGTTTCTTTAGCAGGTCCTGCTGCGAAGAACCCTCGCCTTGTTAAGACAATTTTGGGTGCAAGCACGCAAGAATTGACAAACGGTGAAACAACAGACGGTGAGATCCGTATTGTTTCAGGCTCTTTGCTTTTAGGTCAAGATGCCAAAGGTGTTCACGGTTATTTAGGCCGATACCATGTTCAGGTGTCTATTTTGCGTGAAGGTCGTGAAAAAGAGTTCATTGGGTACATGTATCCAGGTCCTAATAAGTTCTCTGTGACACGTGCCTATATGTCACATTTCTTCCCAAGTAAATTATTCGGTATGACAACTACTACTAATGGTAGTGCTCGTGCGATGGTGCCAATAGGTAACTATGAACGTGTTATGCCGTTAGATATTTTACCGACGCTATTATTGCGCGACTTATGTGCAGGCGATACCGATAGTGCTCAACAACTTGGTGCATTAGAGCTAGACGAAGAAGATTTAGCACTATGTACGTTTGTTTGTCCGGGTAAAACCGACTACGGTGTATTGCTTCGTGATTGCCTAACCACAATTGAGAAGGAAGGTTAGACATGAGCTTGAAAAAGTTTATTGAAGATATCGAACCGCATTTTGAAAAGGGCGGTAAACATGAAAAGTGGTTTGCTTTGTATGAAGCAATAGCCACTGGTTTATTCACACCAGGATACGTAACCAAAGGTAAAACGCACATTCGTGATAGTATTGACCTTAAGCGTATCATGATCACAGTGTGGTTAGCGGTATTCCCAGCAATGTTCTGGGGCATGTATAACATTGGTTTCCAAGCTGTAGAAGCTATGGCAGCGGGTTATGCATTACCTGATACTTGGCAAGTAGCACTATTTAGCACCTTCGGTGGTGAGCTTTCGGCTGACTCTGGTTGGTTTGCCATGATGGCTTATGGGGCGTGTTTCTTCCTTCCTATTTACGCAACAACATTTATTGTTGGTGGTTTCTGGGAAGTGCTATTTGCAGCAGTTCGTAAGCATGAAGTAAACGAAGGATTCTTCGTTACCTCTATTTTATTCGCACTAATCCTTCCAGCAACCATTCCTTTATGGCAAGTAGCCATCGGTATTACCTTCGGTGTTGTGATTGCTAAAGAAATCTTTGGTGGAACAGGGAAAAACTTCCTAAACCCAGCATTGGCAGGTCGTGCATTCTTGTTCTTTGCATATCCTGCGGAAATTTCTGGTGACGCAGTTTGGGTTGCTGCTGACGGTTTCTCTGGCGCAACAGCTTTAAGTGCTGCTAACCAAGGATTAATTGATTACAGCATAAACGCTGCTTGGTGGGATGCATTCTGGGGTTATCTTCCTGGCTCAGTAGGTGAAGTATCTACTGCAATGATTTTACTTGGTGGTGCGTACATCCTTTATAAAGGCATTGCATCATGGCGAATCGTACTAAGTGTATTCTTAGGTATGGTAGTAACGTCATTCTTATTTAACGCCATCGGCAGTGAAACTAACCAGATGTTTGCTATGCCTTGGTATTGGCACTTAGTACTAGGTGGCTTTGCGTTCGGTATGATGTTCATGGCAACTGACCCTGTAACAATGTCGTTTACTAATACTGGTAAGTACTGGTTTGGTGCACTTGTAGGTGTCATGGTTGTACTTGTGCGTGTTGTTAACCCAGCCTTCCCTGAAGGTATGATGTTAGCAATTTTATTTGCGAACTTATTTGCTCCACTGTTTGACTACTTTGTAGTTAAAGCAAACGTAAAACGGAGGCTTGCACGCAATGTCTAGTAATAGAGAATCATTTGGCAAAACGGTAGGTTTTGTATTGGCAGTTTGTATTGTTTGTGCAACGATCGTTTCATTCTCAGCAGTACAACTTAAGCCGCTTCAGGTAAAAAACAAATTACTTGATCAGCAAACTAAGATATTAGAAGCATCAGGCTTACTTGAAAAAGCAGGTAATAATATTGTACCTACTTTTGAAAAGCATGTTGAAGCTCGTATGATTGACTTAAATTCTGGTGAATTTGTTGACGGTGACGTTGTTAATTTTGACGAACGTCGTAATTCTCGAGATATGAACCTGTCAGTTAAGCCTGAAAGTGATATTGCAGGTATCAACCGTCGATCAAATACTGCTGTTGTTTACTTAGTTCGCAATGATGCTGGCCAATTAGATACAGTTGTATTTCCAATTGTTGGTGCTGGTCTTTGGGATCTAATGTACGGTTATGTAGGTCTTGAAAAAGATCTAAATACTGTGCGCAGCGTTATTTACTCTGATCATAAGGAAACTCCGGGTCTAGGCGCAGAAGTTCTTAATCCGAAATGGAAAGCGTTGTGGCCTGGCAAAAAAATGTATGACGAAAACAACAATGTTGCAATCAAGATTGTTAAAGGTGGCGCTAAAGCGGGTGACATTCATGGAGTTGACGGCTTATCAGGTGCTACATTAACAAGTGTTGGTGTTGAAAATACATTAGTGTTTTGGTTAGGTGAGGAAGGATATAAGCCTTTCATCAATAAGTTTCGCAAAGGAGGACTTGAATAATGTCTTCAGAAGCAAATAAGGTTTTAACCAAACCAATTGTTGATAATAACCCTATTGCGTTACAAGTACTGGGTATTTGTTCTGCACTTGCGGTTACTAGCTCTATGGCGAATGCGCTAGTTATGACTCTAGCCGTTATTTTCGTAACCGGTTTCTCGAACTTGTTTATATCAGTTATTCGTAACATGATCCCGTCAAGTGTGCGTATTATCGTGCAAATGGCGATTATTGCGTCATTAGTAATTGTTGTTGACCAAGTGTTGAAAGCATTTTCATACCAACTTTCTAAAGAGCTTGCAGTATTTGTCGGACTAATTATTACTAACTGTATTGTAATGGGCCGTGCTGAAGCTTTTGCGATGAAAGAGAAACCAGGTGTTAGTTTCTTAGATGGTATCGGTAACGGTTTAGGTTACGGTTTTATTCTATTAACAGTTGCGTTTTTCCGTGAGTTATTTGGTTTTGGTACGCTATTCGGTGTTGAGATACTACCTTTAATCCAAAATGGTGGCTGGTATCAAGCGAACGGTTTATTAGTACTTCCGTTTAGCTCGTTCTTCGTAATCGGTTTAATCATCTGGGCTATTCGCCAGTGGAAACCTGAGCAAGTAGAGAAGGATTAATACGATGGAACATTATTTATCAATTTTCATTAAAGCAATCTTCATTGAAAATATCGCGTTAACATTTTTCTTAGGTATGTGTACATTTTTGGCTGTATCTAAGAAAGTTGATACTGCGATTGGTCTTGGCGTAGCTGTAGTTGTTGTACTTGGCCTTGCCGTACCGGTTAACCAAATTATTTATCAAAATATTTTGGCACCAGGTGCGTTAGATAGCGTATTAGGCATCACTGACCCAACGCAATCAATCGATTTGAGTTTCTTGTCGTTCATTACCTTTATCGGTGTAATTGCTGCATTAGTTCAAATTCTAGAGATGGTTTTAGATAAGTACTTCCCAGCGTTATATCAAGCGCTTGGTATATTCTTACCGCTCATTACAGTTAACTGTGCGATTTTTGGTGCCGTATCTTTTATGGTAGCTAAGAATCTGACGTTGGGTGAAAGTGTTGTTTACGGACTAGGTTCGGGCATAGGTTGGGCGTTGGCTATCGTTTTGCTCGCGGGTTTACGCGAGAAAATGAAGTACTCAGATGTACCAGCTGGCCTTAAAGGTTTGGGTATTACGTTTATCACGTCTGGATTGATGGCTTTTGGCTTTCTTTCATTCGGTGGTATTTCGTTGTAATAAGATTAACGTAGAAGGTAAATTCGGTTTGCCTTCTCAAGATAAGTGCTAAGGAAAAGTCGATGGAAATTATTCTCGGCGTATCGATGTTTACAGCTATAGTTATTGCACTTGTTTTGGTAATTTTATTTGCCAAATCCAAGTTAGTATCTTCTGGTGATGTAATCATCTCTATTAACGGTGACCCTGACAAATCGGTTACGGCTGCAGCCGGCGGCAAGCTTTTAGGCGTGTTGGCTGATCAGGGTATTTTTGTACCATCTGCCTGTGGTGGTGGTGGTACGTGTGGTCAGTGTCGTGTACACGTACATTCAGGTGGTGGTGATATTCTACCTACTGAATTAGGTCACATTACTAAACGTGAAGCAAGGGAAGGCTGCCGCCTATCTTGTCAGGTAGCGGTTAAGCAAGACATGGATATTGAACTTGAAGACGAAATCTTCGGTGTTCAACAGTGGGAATGTACTGTTATCTCTAACGATAATAAAGCGACTTTCATTAAGGAATTGAAACTCGCAATTCCTGATGGTGAGTCTGTACCGTTCCGTGCGGGTGGCTATATTCAAATTGAAGCACCAGCCCACCATGTAAAATATAAAGACTTCGATATTCCTGCAGAATATCGCGGTGACTGGGAGCGTTTTGGCTTCTTCGATATTGAGTCTAAAGTAGATACTGACACACTACGTGCGTATTCTATGGCGAACTATCCAGAAGAAGAAGGCATCATCATGCTTAACGTGCGTATTGCTACGCCGCCGCCAAACAATCTTTCATTACCAGCAGGTAAAATGTCTTCATATATTTGGAGCTTGAAAGAAGGCGATAAAGTAACAATTTCTGGTCCATTCGGTGAGTTCTTCGCGAAAGACACTGATGCAGAAATGGTATTTATCGGTGGTGGTGCAGGTATGGCACCTATGCGTTCTCACATTTTTGATCAGCTTAAGCGACTTAACTCTAAGCGTAAGATCTCTTTCTGGTACGGTGCACGTTCATTACGTGAAATGTTCTATGAAGACGATTTCAATGGCTTGGCTGCTGAAAATGACAATTTTGATTGGCATGTTGCATTGTCAGATCCGCAACCAGAAGATAACTGGGATGGTATGACTGGCTTCATCCACAATGTATTGTATGAGAACTACTTGCGTGATCATGAAGCGCCAGAAGATTGTGAATACTACATGTGTGGACCACCTATGATGAACGCTGCTGTTATTGGTATGCTGAAAGACTTAGGTGTTGAAGACGAAAACATCTTACTGGATGACTTCGGCGGATAATCACTCCGTATAGGATATTAAAGGTGGCTTAATTGCCACCTTTTTCTTTTAGGAATAACTAGAGATAGTTTGTTTATCTAAAGCGTTTTGACCAAAGCATTGAAGCTATTTAGATAAGCAATAAAATTTTGAGAGAACTTTATGAAAGTAAACAAGTATATCACTATTGCCGTAATGGCAGTTGCAACTGTATTTTTAGCTGGGTGCTTTCCAAATAATGAAAGCAATCCATATGAAAAATTTAAGTTGCAAGGGCGGACAATGGGAACCACGTATAACATAACCATTGTTACTGAAAAAGGCTCGCTAGATACAACCGCACTACAAGCAGAAATCGATCAGCTGTTAGTTGATGTAAACCAATCGATGTCTACTTATATCGATGACTCTGAGCTTTCGCGTTTTAATCAATATCGTGGTCAAGATCCAGTGCAAGTATCGCCAGAGCTGGCATTGGTAGTGACTGAAGCAATTCGCTTAGGTAAGCTTTCGCAAGGTAAGTTGGACGTTACAGCAGGTAAGTTGATTAACTTATGGGGCTTTGGACCTGACAAACGACCAGACGTAGTGCCTAGCGAAGAGGATATTGCCTTAGCGAGAAGTCAATCGGGCATTGATAAGCTAGAGATCAATGGTGAAAAACTTACCAAGTTGGTACCTGAATTATATGTAGATTTATCAACTATTGCCAAAGGTTACGGTGTTGATGTAGTAGCTGATCTAATTGAGAAGAAAGGCATAAATAACTACATCGTCGAAATAGGCGGAGAAATGCGTTTGAAAGGCAAAAAGGAAACTGGCGAGCTGTGGCATGTTGCCGTTGAAAAGCCAGTATCAAATGAGCGCGCTATTTACCAATTTATTGTACCTTTGGACAATGCGGTTGCGACTTCAGGGGATTACCGCAACTACTTTGAGGACAATGGCAAACGTTACTCGCATATAATTGACCCACACACAGCACAGCCAATTGATCATAAGTTAGTTTCGGTTACTGTCATCCATCCTTCATCAATGACAGCAGATGGCCTATCTACCGCAATGATGGTGATGGGGGAGAAAAAAGCACTAGCCTTTGCTGAAGAAAATGATATTGCTGCTTTGCTTATTTATAAATCTGAAAATGGCTTTATTGAGCAAAGCACGGTAAAATTCATGCAATATATGAAGTAGCTGATTGCTTTTGGGCGCAATCGATTGCTTGAAGTTATAAAAGTTGGGGCGGTACTATGACATTATTTTTTGTCACATTGGGATTTTTTCTGGTTGTTTTTGCTGCAATGGCAGTAGGTTATATATTCCAGCAAAAAACGTTGGCTGGTAGCTGTGGTGGTTTAGGCTCTATTGGTATTGATAAAGCATGTAATTGTGACAACCCATGCGAAAAACGCCAAGAGCGTGAACGTAAAGCTGCGATGAAAGAACAGCAACAAATCGACATTAAAAATTTATAATAAAACGCGACCATGAGGGTCGCGTTTTTGTTTAGCAACGCTTCTCTAGATCGCTAATCAATTTATCTATCTTCTGTAACTCTCGAAACTTTCTCAGCTTTCAACTGTACTTTTACTTGTTATTTTTACTGTGTTTTTGTACAGTTGTGTTACTTGTTGGCTGTCACAGTGTTTTTTGTAGGTGTCGCTATGCCTATAGGCAAACCAAAACAGAGAAAAATTATTCACATCGACATGGACTGCTTCTATGCCGCAGTGGAAATGCGTGATAACCCTGCTTATCGCAATAAGCCAATTGCCGTAGGCGGTGATGGGCCGCGAAGTGTGTTATGTACCTGTAATTACGCCGCTCGTGCATTTGGAGTAAGATCTGCTATGCCTGCGATGACAGCTAAATCCCTGTGCCCAGAGTTGTTGATTGTGAATGGTCGAATGTCGGTTTACCAAGACGTGTCACGACAAGTTCATGAAATATTCAGACGCTATACGTCTATTATTGAACCCTTATCATTAGACGAAGCGTATTTAGACGTTACAGATTCCACACTATTCGGTGGAAGTGCCACACGCATTGCTGAAGCGATTCGCTGTGACATTTTTAACGAATTGCAGCTTACTGCATCTGCTGGCGTGGCAACGAATAAATTCATTGCCAAAATCGCCAGTGATGAAAACAAACCCAACGGTATTTGTGTTATACCACCCGATAAGGTTGATGAATTTGTAGCTGACTTACCACTTATAAAAATACCTGGTGTTGGTCCTAAAACGGCACAAAGATTAATGCAGGCAGGATTGGTTACATGTCGAGATGTACGTGCTAGTACGCCTGCGGCATTACAATTGTTAGTTGGTAAACAAGCAGAGAGCTTATATCAGAGAAGCTTCGGCAAAGATTGTCGTGAAGTTGTCACCCACCGTGAACGAAAAACTGTGGGGGTAGAAAAAACACTCGCGCAGGATATAGCCGAGCAATCAGAATGTCGCGACGTAATACAAGATCTGTTACCCAAACTCAAGGCGCGTTATGACAAACACCAAGCACGGGGTATTAGCAAGCTCACGGTAAAACTCAAATTTGATGACTTTGCGCTAACTACCGTAGAGCAACAAGCCGTTTCCATTGAGCCGAATCTTTTTGAATCCTTATTACAACGCGCGTTAGAAAGATCGAATGGTAGAAAGATTCGATTAGTTGGCATTTCTGTTGGTCTTAACAATTTGACAGCAAGTAATAAAGAAAGTGACCAGTTATCTTTGCCTATTTAGTGTTTCAGGGTTACATTGGGTGAAATATGTACACTCGACGGTTGCGTGCCAAACCAACAATAATAGGACAAAGCATGAGAATACTCTTAACGACAATATTGCTATTTTTATCACTTAATTCCGCAGCACAACGGGCTGATGATATAAAGATCAATGTTACTCAGGTGTCAGGTAAGGTTTATATGCTGACCGGCGCAGGTGGCAACATTGGCGTACTGGCTACAAAAGATGGTCTGTTATTAGTCGACGATCAATTTGCGCCACTGGCAGAAAAAATTGAAACTGCGTTAAAAGCTATTGAAGATAAGCCCATTCAATACATCGTGAATACTCATTACCATGGTGATCACACAGGCGGTAATGCTTATTTTGCGCACCATGCACCAATTTTTGCTCACGAAAATGTTAGAAAAAGGCTCGCTAAGAAAAGTGATATTGCACAAGGTGCGTTGCCTGTGGTGACTTATGAGAATGGCGTCAATATTCATCTCGCCGACGAAAAGGTTGAGTTAATTCACTTGTCTAATGGCCATACTGACGGTGACTCTGTTGTGTTATTCAATAATGCGAATGTGCTTCATGCTGGCGATTTGTTTTTTGAAGGGCGCTTTCCTTATATTGATCTTGATGCTGGTGGAACAGTTAACGGCTACTTAGAAAACATTGAATACCTATTAGAAGAGCTTCCTGATGACATTAAAATTATACCGGGACACGGCAAACTCAGTGATAAAACTGGACTAAGAGCAATTGCTGAAATGATACGTTTCAGTATTAAATTTGTTGAACAATCGAAACTGGCTGGGATGTCAGATGAACAAATATTGGTGCAAGGGCTTGGGCCAGATTATCAACACCTATCATGGAACTTCATTACTGAAGAGAAGTGGCTAAAAACATTGCTTAAAGATATGGATGCCCATTAGTCTCGTAATTTTTCATTGAACAAAAAAAAAGGTGCCGATGTAAATCAGCACCTTTCATATTTTAGAGCAAATCAAGCTATCTATAGTGCAATAAGCTGAAGAACCTGTGCGCCGGCTGAATACAATACCATTAACTTACTGTCTTCCGTTAACAGCGCCTGAGATGGTTGAGGACCGCCAGTTGCCGTTGAGCTTACTTGAGATTGGCTATTATCGTAAACATCAATAACAAAGCCTTCAGTAGGATTAAAACGAATATAGTACGTGTTGTTGTCGTTCGACTTTAATACGTCTATGGTGGTAGATTCATCGGCTTGAGGTAATAGCCCGTTATCGCTAAACGTTTCACCGTCAAAGCTAATCCACTCACTCGTTGGGCTGTTTGCATAGATATTTGTCTCATTGGCATCTACAACAAGGCTACGAACAAGTTCACCATCGCCGAGCAATTCAGGACGATATTGATGAGTATTGCTCATAGATACTCTTTCTGACGTAAAGTCATTCACAATGAACGAAAAGCGATTAATGGTGGCGCTGTTAGTATTTAGCGCATAGAGTGTACTGACACTATTGGCTACATCAATGCTACTGCTGAAAAATGCATTGTTAGCGTCCCAGAACTGTTGGACAAGGCTTTCGTCAGCCAACTCTAGTAATTGGGTAACAACAAAATAGCGGCCAGCAATCGAGATATAGCGCACCGGTTCAAAGTCAATTGTCACTGCGTCAAGTGTTTCTACAGTGAAGTCGTCTAGCGTGATTTTATAACGGTGAGTGACTTGTGTTTCATTACCTTGTTCGTCAGTAACCGTTTCAACCGCTTTAGCAAGTAAGTGCGAACCCGTAGGGTGAACTATAAACTGTTCTACTAGCGTACCTTCTGGCGATACTACATGGCTAGCAAGTAATTCATGTGTATATTTGTGGTAAACGTCAATGCTATTAGCTTTGCCTACAAAGATGTGTGGCTGAGTAGCCGTTGAGGCTATCGCGTTATCGTTAACAGTGATTGCCGATACTGTTGTGCTGACTAGCTCATTGGCCGTGTTATATACTGAAACAGCAATAGTGTCGGTAATTACTTTGTCATTCTCTGTTGCTGCAACTTCAATGGTTGCTTGATGCCAATCACCCTCAGGCAAACTTTCTGGAATTACATTAACGGTTAACTGATTTGTGTCGTTATTTGCAGAAAGGGTTAACCAGTCAACGGTTGTCGTTGCTTGCCAGTTAAGCTGCGAAGCGTGGTTCGAATTAACATCTAAGGTCGCAACAAGCGTACTGCTATTGGCACTGTTAACAAACGAAATAGCATCCTGATTAGCGTAAAGATAGATATTATCGAGGCCTAGCTCAACAGGGATTGCTTTGGTATCTCCAGACGTTACTTCAGTCAGCGTTATGGTCGCATTTGAAAGGCCTGCATCTGTCAAGGCGGATAAATCAGGTGTTATAGATATTTCACCGTTGCCAGTGCCTTCGACATTGTCTAACACTAGCCAGTCAACATCAGATGTCGCTGTCCATTGGTTATCTACACTGGTAACACTAAGTGTTTGAGCTGCGATTGCCGTGTCACCTAAAGTGCCGTTAAATACTATTTCAGATTGGTTAGTGGTTAGTTGCCAGATCAGAATTGACAAGTCGATATCGTGGTGTGCGAGATTTACTTGATCAACATCGCCTGTAGACAGCCTAAGTTTAGTGTCTATTAAGGTTGGTGCTAAATTTTCGGTACCATTTAACGAGACATAGACTGTTGCTGAATTGCTGGTGACATTTTCAGTACGAAATTTAACAAACGCATGCGGAGCGGCGTTTGGCGCAAACCCTACCAACAAACCATTGCCGTCGAAAGTAACTTGAACTGCAACTTCTTCATCTGATGCTTGTAAAACTTCATGGCTAAAGTCGATGGCTGTTGTATCAGCCGAAATTGAATACACTGGTTCTTTTGTATTTTCGCTATTGCCGCCACAAGCTTGCACTAATGAGGCAATAATCAATGCAGTGAATAATTTATAAAGGCTTTTTATCTGTTCCTTCATACAGGTCCCTGTTTCGTTATTTTTGGGTAACAAATAAGTGTTACTTACCTATTATTATTTAGGCTATTTTGCGCGATTATTCGCATAAAGTAAAAAGATATCCCAAGTATCGCCGGAAAACCTATTGGAATCTAACTTGTGCGCGCAATTTTTGGTTTATTATAATTTTGGCTAGGGTAAACTATGCCGCTGGATTACGTAGATTAGAATGCGATTTGAACAAAGCAATTTTACACACAGCCATTGATTTACTGTCACGTCGTGAACATTCTATTAAAGAGTTGACGCTTAAACTCCTGCAAAGGGAATATGAACGCGACGAAATAGACAGTGTGATTGTATTTTTGCTCGAAAATAATTATCTCTGTGAACGTCGATATACCGAAAGTGTTATTCGCAAACGTGTGAATAAGGGATATGGCAAGCATTATATATATCAAGAGCTCAAGCAAAATGGCATTGAGCGATATTTAGCCGATGAAGTTGCTGAAAATCTTGAAATAGACTGGTATCATCTAGCCCAGCGCACATATAGTAAACGCTTTGGTGCAACAGAGATTGCAGATCAAAAAGAAAAAGCCAAGCGAATACGTTTTCTGCAATACCGTGGATTTTCGAGCGATGAAATCATGTCCGCGATAGAAATTAATTAAATTTTCAAATATTTGGATACTCCCATGATTAAAACTAGTGCCGAGATAAGACAGGCATTTTTAGAATTTTTTGCTTCAAAGCAACATCAAATAGTTTCGAGTAGTTCATTAGTACCAGGTAACGATGCCACGTTGTTATTTACTAATGCCGGCATGGTGCAGTTTAAAGAGGCATTTTTGGGTGCCGAAAAACGTAGCTATACACGAGCAACGTCATCGCAACGTTGTGTTCGTGCAGGTGGTAAGCATAATGATTTAGAAAACGTTGGCTACACTGCGCGTCATCATACGTTTTTTGAAATGCTAGGTAACTTTAGCTTTGGTGATTATTTCAAGAAAGAAGCAATCCATTATGGTTGGGAATTCCTGACGCAAGTATTGCAATTGCCGAAAGATAAGTTATTAGTCACGGTGTATGAAACTGATGATGAAGCATTTGCCTTATGGGCAGATGAAATTGGCGTCCCTAAAGATCGTATCATTCGCATCGGCGATAAAGATGGCGGTAAAAAGTACGAATCAGATAATTTCTGGTCGATGGGTGATACGGGGCCATGTGGACCATGTACTGAGATTTTCTACGATCATGGTGAGCACATTTGGGGAGGGCCTCCTGGATCACCAGAAGAAGACGGCGATCGTTTCATTGAAATCTGGAATCTAGTATTCATGCAGTTTAATCGTCAGGCAGATGGCACTATGGAGCCATTACCTAAACCTTCGGTTGATACTGGTATGGGGCTTGAGCGTATTGCAGCTATTATGCAAGGTGTGCATAGCAACTATGAAATTGATATTTTCCAAGGCTTGATCAAATCAACAGCGCAACTATTAGATCGTGAAGATTTAGACAACAAGTCTTTACGCGTTATTGCAGATCATATTCGTTCATGTAGTTTCTTAATTACTGATGGTGTAATGCCGTCTAATGAAGGTCGTGGTTATGTGCTGCGCCGAATCATTCGTCGTGCCGTTCGTCATGGGCATAAGCTAGAAGCTAAACATCACTTTTTCCATAAGTTAGTTGCATCGTTAGCAGAGCAAATGGGCGATGCTTATCCTGAGTTGAGACAACAGCAAGACATTATTGAAAAAGTGCTTCGCATTGAAGAAGAGCAGTTCGGTCGTACCTTAGACAGAGGTATGGCAATGCTTGAAGACATTTTGTCAAATTTGCAAGGTGAAACGATTAACGGAAACGATGTATTTAAGCTTTACGATACATACGGCTTTCCTGCAGATTTAACCGCTGATATTGCTCGCGAACGTTCAATCAAAATTGATCAGCAAGGTTTTGATGCAGCCATGAGACAACAGCGTGAACGCGCTCAACAGGCTAGTCAATTTGGTACAGACTACAATGAGCAATTAAAGTCTGACAAAGAAACACAGTTTAAGGGCTATACCAACCATGAGTATTCGGCGACTATCGTTGAGTTGTTCAACAATGAAGGTGCTGTATCTACATTAGCTGCGGGTAACAAAGGTGTAGTTGTATTGGACAACACGCCATTTTATGCTGAATCTGGTGGTCAGGTAGGTGATACTGGTGTTCTTAAAGTAGAAGGTGGAGTATTTGAAGTAACCGATACGGTTAAAGTGGGTAATGCGTTTGCACACAAAGGTATTGCACATGTAGATATTCAACTTAATTCGCGTGTAATCGCTGAAATTGATACTGAACGCCGTGCTGCAATCGTTAAAAATCACACCGCAACGCATTTACTTCATGCAGCATTACGTAAGGTGCTGGGTGAGCACGTTACTCAAAAAGGCTCATTAGTTGAGGCTGAAAAGCTACGTTTTGACTTCTCTCATTTTGAGGCCGTGACGCCACAAGAGCTAAAAACCGTTGAGCAAATGGTTAATGCGGAAATTCGTCGTAATACCGCACGTGAAACTGAGTTGATGCAAATTGAACAAGCGAAAGCTAAAGGCGCGATGGCATTATTCGGTGAAAAATATGACGATGAAGTACGCGTTGTTACCTTAGGTGAATTTTCTACTGAACTTTGTGGCGGTGTACACGTTGACAGAACAGGCGATATTGGCTTATTCAAGATCACCTCGGAATCAGGCATTGCAGCAGGCGTTCGTCGTATTGAAGCCTGCACAGCTGAATATGCGCTTGAGTTTGTAGACAGTCAAGCAATGTTGCTATCGCAAGTGGCTGCAGTGGTTAAATCTGATGTGGCTGGTGTTAATGAAAAAGTTGAACAGATGTTGGGACGCAATAAGCAATTAGAGAAAGAGATTGCAGCGCTTAAACAACAGCTAGCAGCAAGTGCAGGTTCAGACCTAATTAGTCAGGCAATTGAAATAAACGGCGTTAAAGCGTTAATTGCTCAACTTGACGGTGTTGAGTCTAAAGCGCTACGCGGCATGGTTGATGACCTTAAAGTGAAACTAGGATCTGGCATTATCATGTTGGCAGTAGCCAATGATGGTAAAGTTGGACTAATCGCTGGTGTTACCAAAGATCTAACTGGTCAGGTTAAAGCAGGTGAACTGGTTAATTTAGTTGCTCAACAGGTGGGAGGCAAAGGCGGTGGTCGTCCAGATATGGCGCAAGCTGGTGGTAGTCAACCTGAAAATATCCCGACCGCATTGGCAAGTGTTGAATCTTGGTTGACTGAAAAACTAGGTTAACGTTTTATTCTCGTTATCTGAACTCAGTTGAACATTTGTATAAAAAAGGAGCATTTCGCTCCTTTTTTTGTTTAGGTTCTCAAAAATGGTAATTACATGAGAAAAAACATGCCAATTGCTACCCCTTTAATCACTCTGTATGTTAATTAACCGTTAACGGGGGTTAAATAAGCGATTAAAGGTTACATAATTTTTCAAAAATTATGTTTTTTTGACTGATTCTCGGCCACAAGCTTGCTAAAATGTAAATAGTTGGTATCGCAAGAACAGTCGATTCATCAAATTTTTGAATAGATGTCATTTTCGTTTTTTTGGAACAAACGCATAGATGATAGCTTATCAAAGCAATTTTTTGATAATCCATTTAATTTTGTGCGAAATATCAATATTTAGACTAAATTTAAACTAGCTTATAAATATTTAGTGGATCCCGTTTTAACAAGAAAAGGAAAAGATAATGTTAATATTAACGCGTCGAGTAGGTGAAACGTTAATGATCGGTGATGATGTTACCGTGACTGTTTTAGGTGTAAAGGGCAACCAAGTGCGTATTGGTGTAAATGCTCCGAAAGAAGTTTCTGTACACCGTGAAGAAATTTACATGCGTATACAATCGGAAAAAGGCGAAGGCGAGCCTTCCGGGAACAAATTCTAAGTAAGAAAGTCGGCAAATGCCGACTTTTTTATTGGCCGAATTTTCTAGTTAATTGCACATTTTTTCTAAAATCTAATAGAGAAATGCATTCTTTTTGAACGTCTTGATGAAAATCTCAACAAACAGTAAAAAAACTCAAAAAATCGTTTGACTTATTTCTGAGATCCATTAATATTCGCACCCACTGGTGAGGTGGCCGAGAGGCTGAAGGCGCTCCCCTGCTAAGGGAGTATAGGCGTTATACCCTATCGAGGGTTCGAATCCCTCCCTCACCGCCATTTAGTTATTAAACTAAATATTGCGGACGCGTAGCTCAGCTGGATAGAGTACCTGGCTACGAACCAGGCGGTCGCAGGTTCGACTCCTGCCGCGTCCGCCACTTTTATTCCAAGTGGTTAATCTAGGAATACTGAATACTTACAGTAAATTGGTAATAGGCGATATATTCGCTATCCTTACTAAGGATATAAAAGAAATAGTACCGCGGACGCGTAGCTCAGCTGGATAGAGTACCTGGCTACGAACCAGGCGGTCGCAGGTTCGACTCCTGCCGCGTCCGCCACATCTAAAAAACCAGTCTTATGACTGGTTTTTTTTCGTCTAAAATTTCTGATTCCATTACTAAAGATATGTCTCGTAGTATTTATGCGTGACATGAAAATCTTTCATTGCTTTACTGGCTAAGCTTGTTGCACCATACCAATACCATTAAGTATGTGTTTGCCACGGTATCAAAGAGCAATGCTTACAAGCAGACAGTTTCGCCTCAAAGAGCCAATACGCCATTGATGGACTCACCTTGTACTGATAAGCTCCTAAAAACCTACAGCATAAAGCAGGGAAGAAGTAAAAGCATGGAAACGGAGCACAATTGGCATAGGTATCTAACTGCACAAGAGTTGGAGTTGGCACTTTCATATGAAAGAGAAATAAAAAGGCTAATTACTGATTTACCCAAAGGGGCTTCAGAAAAAGAACAAGAAGCATCTGTTCAAATGCAATTGTCCATTTTTAATGACAATCTAATGCCGCTAAAAATGTTAGCAAAAAGTAGGGAAACTGGCATACCTGTAGAAAAGTTCGTTGCTGCGAAGCGATCACTTTTTTCATCATCAACAACGCTGAAAATGTTAATTGCCCTGCTATCTGTTGGAATGATTGTTCTCAGCTATCTTTATCTAGTATAAAGATAACTGATCGTTTGTTGAGTACTCGTTTGCTCGCTCTTCATGTTGTTTAATAAAATTACAAATTAGTGACATTTAGCGTTTTATAGGAGAATTAATTATGACGTGGGCATACAAATCATTTGTTTACAAACCCAAGCCTAGAGCTTTTTTGAGTGTGAACAATTTATTGAGAAATGACGCAAAATTTGAAAAGACGCTAAATAGCTTTGCTGAGCTTGGATGGGAGTATGTTGAAGCTATAAGTTTAAATATTGGCTTTTTATCTTCTAAAGAGTATTTGATTGTCCTAAAAGGTAAAAAAGGTGCTGCATACGATACATCGGAAGAAAAGGTTTTAAAAGAAGAGCAAGCTCGCGTCGTTTAAACAAGCTGGCATTCTAATAAACATGTTTATATAGTGAGTTGTGTTTCACAAAGGAAATATTAGTTGTGGAAGAAATTGCTGCAGAAGCAGGTCGCCCAATCATTCGATTATTTTTTTATATTTTTAGAGGCGTTCTTTGGCTTGCTTGGGATTTATCTTTTCATATCATTGGTTGGAGCGTAGGTTGGTTTTTTTTACGTATACTAACTGCGGGGACTTTTCCTAAATATCGAATTTCTGAACAGGAAGTAGCGCCTTTTGGGCTGGCACTTTTAGTTGAGCTATTTGGTCTTGTCATATTAGGCTTGATAACATTGTTCTTGTACGGGCTGGCGTTTTGACTAAATGTTTATTAAATATCTGGGGTCATAAGGTAAGCTATGACTTTGTAACCAGTGCTTTATTGAAGTTTTGCAACCTTCACCTCTCGTGCAACCAAGCTTAAAACTCAATAATATATCTTTAGAGGCGTTATTTCGAATAGTGTGAGGACCGGTAGATGTAGCTGCCGTAAGGCAGCTAGTTACTTCGATAGGCTAATTTTACCCTCTTAATGAGTAAGTCACAGGTTTGTTGATAATACTGTGCAGTGGTGCAATACAAGATAGCCAGCTTACGATAACAACCATGCATGCCGCCACGGAATAAGACACCAAATTTTCCAGAGTTACCTGTAAATTGTAGTGCTCACCTAAGAATAGGAAAATCCCCCCTGTTAAAGCCAAGCTAACAGCTATCCCTGTAGTAATGGCCCTTATGTTCTCATTTGAAATTAAGCGTATTATATCCTTACGCCTTGCCCCAATTGCCAAACGTGTACCTAGCTCAAAAGTTCTAATTTGCATGCTAAAACTGAATATGCCGTATAGTCCAATAGCTGCAAGCAAGAAACTCAGCAATGACAATACCGCAGTTGAAATTGCAGCAACCTTGTCGGCAAATACAATGTCACTTTTTATAGCTGCTAAGCTGCTGTAACTATAAACTGAAAGCAATCGGTCGCTTGATTGGATTACGTCGACAATTTGCTTTCTTGTCAATGATTGGCCCGGATAGGTTTCTATCAAAAAGCGTGTATAGGCAGCATGTGTTGGTGAATGAACACGAAATGGTATTTCATCTTGTCCTATTACACTTCGATTCTTAACTACCCCTATTACTTGGAAATAGTCACTGCTTCCTGAGGTAAGTTTTGCTCCAATTACTGGGCCATCTTGTGCTAGCCTGTTAGCAAATGCTTCATTGATAATCATCAGCTTTTGTCTATTTTTAATCTCTTCTTCTGTAAAATAACGTCCTTGCACGAGGGGTTGGTTAATCATAGAAAAATAATTAGAATCAATTACCTTACCTTGCGGGGAATAGCTTTCGTTCGTATTTATATCGGTTATAACCCACTGTGACATAACGCGAAAAGGTGAGTCGTTAAGGCTAACGCTTTTAACTTGTGGTAGGTTTTCAATATTTTTGCGAACTAATTGAATGCTTGGCTTAAGCTCGTCACGTGACAACGGGGTGTGAGAGGCAACACTTAATTCGAGTGCAGATATATTGTCTACTTCAAACCCAAGTGGTTTGGTCATTGTCGACATTGCTTGGTACCAAATTATGAGGTTGAAAAATACAAGCGTAGTTGCGATCGCGACCTGACTACTGACAAATGTTGCTCTAGTTTTTGCCGAAATCTGTATGCCTGTTCCTTTCCCACTTTCTTTTAAAGCATGCGCGAGCTTACGATAGTCAATTAAGTTGACACACAAATATGCAAATAATGTTGATAGGAGCAATAGTAGTGCTATGGCAACGGTAATGGTGAATGAATTTAGTGCTATTTCATGCGTTCGAGGCAACCATGCACTCAAGTGATTCTGGCTCAATGTGAAACCGAGCTGCGCTAGGAGTAGTGCGATCATACATGCACCAGTCATTACTATGAATGATTCAGCCCAAATGAGTTGAAACAGCGATTTCTTATTAACACCTATACTGGCAAGAATCGTTAGCTTTCTACTTTGTTTTGACATTCTTGATAAATACAAATTGATAATATTGCCTACGGCAATAAACACTAAACCTGTAATACTGGCCAACAAGAGTAAAATTGTACGCTTACCGTCGCCAAGGATAATGTCCTTAAGTTGTTGAGACTCAACCTTAACGTCCCAACCATTGAAAAATGCCACCCCCGATACTTGCTCTTGCCATAAAGGGGATATTATATTGCTTAACTTAAGGGCAGCTTGCTTAGCCGTTAAATCATTTTTTTCTTTCACCAAGAGATAGTTATTCCAATTAAATCCGCGCCAATTATTTCGGCCATCGGTTGAAACTTGGTTGTAATCCCAAGGTAAGTAAATATGTGTGTGTCTACCAGACTGAATAATCTCAGGTTCAACAAATGTATTAGAAAGTACACCGATAATTCGAAAACTAGTCCCATTCAAGGAAAGCGTTTGCTCAAGGATATTGGGATCACCATTAAAGTCTTGTTGCCAAGATTGAAAACTGATAACTGCAACTTGGTTGTACTCGTTAACGCTTTCTGAGGACACAAAGCCTCGTCCTTTCGCCATGGTGGGCTTTAGTAGCTCAAAATACTCTGGGCTCACATAGGTAGTGGGAACTGAAGGCTGTTCTGCATGACTGGTTAAAACGCCGGATGCGTATGATATTAAAGCAGAGCGCTCAAAAGATTGTTGATGTTGATAGATGTGCATTAGTGTAGGATAAGGATAAGCTCGGTTGTTTATCGTACCGTCTTTTTCAATAAATCCGTGTTGTAATACATGTAATTTATCATCATCGGCGTAAGGTAAAGGCTGCAATAGGGCAATGTAGCCAATGGTGAGTACGCAAAGCAATGCGCCAATTGTAAAACTTAAGGTTGTTACCACAGTTATAACGAATGAAAGATGATTTTTTAGTGATGCTATTGCATATTGGAAAATGTGTTTTACTCGACTCATACGGCTTCCCTCATGAGCGATTCTTCAACTAGTTTACCGTCTAATAATTGGTACTGCTTTTTTGCCATGCCCGCATAGCGAGAGTCATGGGTTACCATACATATGGTGACACCATCTATATTTAACTGTTCTAATAAGTGCATAACTTGGTCGCCGCTCTTCGAGTCTAGGTTTCCGGTAGGTTCATCAACGAGCAATATTGCTGGATTGGCGACGAGTGCACGAGCAATTGCAACGCG
Source organism: Thalassotalea fusca (assembly GCF_053485835.1). Taxonomy (NCBI): domain Bacteria; kingdom Pseudomonadati; phylum Pseudomonadota; class Gammaproteobacteria; order Alteromonadales; family Colwelliaceae; genus Thalassotalea; species Thalassotalea fusca. The sequence goes on along the minus strand of NZ_JBQRUN010000006.1, from coordinate 102,868 downwards.
CTGCTGTTGCCCACCAGAGAGTTGATTTGGCTTATGATCTTTACGGTGTGCAATGTCTACAGCTGCAAGACATTCATTAACACGTGCAATAATTGTCGATTCAGGTATAGCGTTTTCTTGATATCGAAGCGGTAAGGCAACATTTTCGAAAACAGTTAGTTCGTCAATTAAGTTAAAGGATTGAAATATAAAACCTATTTTTTCATTTCGTATGGCGGCAGCCTGATCTAAAGATAAGGCTGAAATATCTTGACCTTCAATGAAATATTGACCAGTTGTTGCAAAGTCTAATAATCCTAAAATTGACAATAAGGTCGACTTTCCACATCCAGAAGGCCCTGATATTGAAATATACTCACCTGAATCAATATTCAAACTAACGTTTTGTAAAGCATGTGTTTCCACGCTTTCCGTTTCGTAAATCTTGGAAATTCCGATTAATTTTATTTTTGTCGCCATCAAGTTATTCTCTTTTCTAGTGTAATAATAAGGTATCTTCGTTAAATGCAGTGTCAGGCAAGCCAGAAATGATGTATTTTGTCCCTTCTTCTGTTTTCGATGCTATTTGTATTGAGTTGCCCGCAATCTTCCCTAGTTTTATATGCTCTCTGGTTGCTGTATTTCCTTGAGTTTTTAGCTTAAATAGCGATATTGAGTCTCCCTCTTTTGCGCTAACAGGCCGATCAATGAAATAGGCATCGGCGAGCTTTTCTATGACGATTTTTCCGTCGATATTCAGTTGAGGTCTTGCACTTGGAGGAAGTGATGAATCTAAATCAACTTCCACCGTAACAGTGTTATCTTCCACGATAGGATCAATACGAACCACTGTCCCTGACACTTTGTCTCGTTGAATTCTGATTTCGGCAACTTGACCAACCTCTACCCTCTGCGCTTGTGATTGCGATACGCGGATGAGTGCCTTGAGAGAATCGACACTGCCAATGAGGGCAATTTCTTGGCCTGATAAGAGCGATTGGCCAAGAGCTATTGGTAACCGTTGTAATACACCATTCATACCAGCGCGTATTATGAGTTGGTCGACATTACGTTTGACGACATCGAGTCGTGCTTTTGCCAGCTCAACACGTTTTTGCTCTGCCTTGCTAGATAGTCGATGAACATTTCGTAATTGGTCTATTCTTTTCTTAATCAGCTCCAGACGCTTGAGCAATTGCTGCTCTTGTAATTTGCTGCTCGTAAATTCGAATGTTGAAATGATGCCGTTCTTTACTAATTTTTGTTGTGCTATACGTCTCAATTTTGCCGTTTCATAAAGCGCATGCAGTTCTTCCATTTGGCTTCGCTCCAGCAATAGCTCTCGAGCTTGTGAAGCGCTCAATTGACCCAAATCAGCTTCAGCCATTTCTAATGCTTGTTGGGCTGTAAATAACTCTTGCTCTAACTCTAGGTTTTCTAATCGAACAAGCGCTGAATCAGTTGTAACTCGCGCACCAGGCCTTAAAAATATCTCCTTGACGGTTGCAGAAGTTCTTGACGTGATCGTTAAGTAGTCCTCAGGTTCGAGTACTCCAAAGCCGTCAACAGTTATGTTTAGCTCACCACGCTGAACTTCACTGACCAAAACTTTTGCTACGCTTACTTTGTACGAACTATTTTTGAATAGGTAACCTAGAGTCGTTATTACGACGAAGGTGAAAATAGCAATGCTTAACCAATGCTTCGTTAAGTAGTTCTTTTTGATTTTTTTATTCTTTTTTACATCCATAGCCATATTTACCTAGTATTCAAAAACATCAATTACATATGTAATCATTACAGATTACGCGTGTAATTCTTTTGGCGCAAGTAAATGTTTAAAATTCTAATGAGACTACGGCAAAGTTGAAGTAATGGGGGGCTATTGCAGTATGCAATTCGACGGTAGAATAATGTTCGTCTGAAGCCAACTTAGAGCACTGTATGATATGGTGACTCTAATTGGTGGCGAGATTTACTTGGTATTCTTATGTTGCAAGTCTTCAATGCATATAGGAACGCATTATCTTTATAGCTAAGTAAAAAGCTTTTGTTTACTCAAAAAATAACCGCTTAAATTTCACTGTTTTTCATCAACAATTCTGATATTCACACTATACTTTTCAACACGATTTACTTTCAATAAATTCGCTATTCTTGTCGATACTGTCAATTTATTAATGTTTTCGTACTACGGGTTATTCATGTGTTATGCAAAATGGTAGAAATGCATTTTGTATTCAAAAGTCAATTTGTTGTGATTGTACAACGCTTTTAGCTGTTTTTAATTGTATACAATAGTATTTTGATATATCAAATGTGAATATTTATTCTGTTTATGTGAATTTTGGTGGTGATTTTCCGATTTTAAGACTTGATTAAAATTTTTTTTTGTGTGTTGTTCAAATTTTGATTGATTTTTAATAGTTGGAGTGATTATTCTAATTTAAAGATAATAATTTGATTGGATGAAAAATGAACAGTCTGTCACAGCTTTTTGTTGAAGCGGGAACGCTAATGATCGCGGGGATGATTTTTGTCTTCGCTTTCTTAGGATTACTCGTGCTATTTATTAATTTAGTACTCGCCAAATTGGCCGTCGCCTTTCCAGACCCTGTTGTTCCAACCAAAACAAGTCAAAGAAATAATAAAGCTAATCGTGCCGATACCGTGTCGCCAAATGTTGTTGCAGCGATAGGTGCAGCCGTGAATCAGTATCGTCAAAAGCACGTCAAAAAGAAATAGGAGCACAAAATGTCAAAGCCTTTGGGTATTACAGAGGTTGTCCTGCGCGACGGCCATCAATCGCTATTAGCCACTCGATTACGTCTTGAAGACATGTTGCCTATTGCGCCAACACTCGATGAAATTGGCTTCTGGTCAATAGAATCGTGGGGTGGGGCAACGTTTGATTCTTGTATTCGTTATTTAGGTGAAGATCCTTGGGAACGTATTCGAGCATTAAAAAAAGCGATGCCAAAGACAAAGCAGCAAATGCTATTTCGTGGTCAGAACATTCTAGGTTATCGTCATTACGCCGATGATGTTGTAGAGAAGTTTGTAGAACGTGCTCATGTTAACGGCGTTGACGTTTTTCGTATTTTTGACGCGATGAACGATGTTCGTAACTTACAAACTGCCATCAAAGCCGCAGTTAAAGTTGGCGCACATGCTCAAGGCACACTTAGCTACACTGAAAGCCCTGTTCATACCCTTGAAGGCTGGTTGACGATGGCAAAACAGCTAGAAGATTTGGGTGCACACTCGTTATGTATCAAAGATATGGCTGGCTTGCTAAAACCGTATGAAGGTGCTGAATTGATTACTAGGCTCAAAGAAACTGTATCTTTGCCTATTTCACTTCATTGTCATGCAACTACAGGCTTGAGCGTGGCGACGCACATGAAGGCTATTGATGCCGATGTCGATGTGATTGACACCTCAATATCATCTATGAGCCAAACCTATGGTCATTCTCCAACGGAAACAATTGTGTCTATAGTTGAAGGACATGAGCGTGACACCGGCTTAGATATGGAGAAATTAGCGGAAGTTGCTGCTTATTTCCGTGGTGTGAGAGAAAAATACGCAAAATTTGAAGGTTCGCTTAAAGGCATTGATGCACGCATTTTGTTGGCACAAGTTCCAGGTGGCATGTTAACCAACATGGAAAACCAGCTAAGAGAGCAGGGCGCTGCAGATCGTTTAGATGAAGTATTAACTGAGATCCCTAAAGTGCGTAAAGATCTTGGCTTCATACCTTTAGTCACGCCAACATCGCAAATTGTAGGTACGCAAGCCGTGCTCAATGTGTTAACAGGTGAACGTTACAAATCAATTACCAAAGAAACCGCTGGTGTACTAAAAGGCGAATACGGTGCGACGGCAGCGCCAGTTAATCTTGAATTGCAGGAGCGCGTGTTAGATGGCGCCGAAGCTATTACTTGTCGCCCAGCAGATTTGCTAGAGTCGGAAATGGACACACTCACTGCTGAGTTAGATAAATTGGCAGCAGAGAAAAATATTACTTTGGCTGATGAAGTCATTGACGACGTATTAACTTATGCACTGTTCCCGCAAATTGGTTTAAAGTTTCTTGAAAATCGCAACAATCCAAGCGCATTCGAACCAGCGCCTACTGTTGAAGCAAAAACTGAAGCGATCGCTTCTTCCAAGAAGGCTCCTACTGAAACCGAGAATTACTCAGTAAGTGTAGACGGCAAAGTGTATGAGGTTGTTGTTGCGCCTAGCGGTGCTATTCAATCGGTAAATACCACTTCAGCAAGTGATGCAGCAATAAAGCAAACAGCTAGCGTATCGGCGGAAGAAACGCTGAATGCACCATTAGCGGGTAATATATTCAAAGTACTCGTGGCAGAGGGTGAACATGTTGAAGCTGGCGATGTCGTAATTGTGATGGAAGCAATGAAAATGGAAACCGAAGTACGTGCCGTCTCAGCAGGCGAAATCGTACAAATCAATGTGAGAGAAGGTGACTCAGTTACCGTTGGCGAAGTGCTATTAAGTTTAGTCTAAGGTGTCGTTATGGAGTCGTTAATCACATTGTGGGAATCCACAGGGCTTGCCAATTTTGAAGTTGGTCAAGTCATCATGATGCTTGTTGGCTGTGGCTTGCTTTATTTGGCCATCGCTCGCAATTTTGAACCATTATTGTTACTACCTATGGGGTTTGGTGCAATATTAACCAATATTCCTGTGGCAGGTTTCTCAGAGGTCGGTGGGTTACTACACTACGTGTACTATGCTGGTATCGATACAGGGATTTTCCCGCTGCTCATTTTTATGGGCGTAGGGGCAATGACAGACTTCGGTGCGCTCATCGCTAATCCTAAAACCTTGTTTTTAGGTGCTGCGGCGCAGTTTGGTATTTTTGCAACGTTGTTTGGTGCTATTGCACTTAATGCTATTCCAGGCTTTGAGTTTACATTACAAGATGCATCTGCCATCGCTATTATTGGTGGCGCTGACGGCCCAACGGCTATTTTCTTAGCGTCCAAATTGGCGCCTGACTTACTTGGTGCGATTGCGGTAGCTGCTTATTCTTATATGGCGCTAGTGCCGATTATCCAGCCGCCGATTATGAAAGCATTCACTACTGAAGAAGAACGCAAGATTGAAATGGCACAACTACGACATGTGACTAAGATTGAGAAAATCATATTCCCACTTGGCGTATTGTTGGCGACAATCTTCTTCTTGCCAGCAGCAACGCCACTGGTTGGTATGTTTTGCCTTGGTAACTTAATGCGTGAATGCGGTGTGGTTGACCGCTTAAGTTCAACAGCACAAAATGAATTGATCAATATTGTGACTATTTTCTTAGGTCTTGGTGTAGGCTCTAAACTCAGTGCTGATAAATTCTTAAATGTTGAAACATTAGGGATCTTAGGATTAGGCGCTGTTGCGTTCTCTATTGGTACTGCTTCAGGGGTATTGATGGCGAAATTGATGAACAGAGTATTTAAGGAAAAAGTAAATCCGCTCATAGGAGCTGCTGGTGTATCTGCGGTGCCTATGGCTGCCCGTGTGGCTAACAAAGTTGGGCTTGAAGCTAACCCGCATAACTTCTTGTTAATGCATGCGATGGGTCCAAATGTCGCTGGTGTGCTTGGTTCCGCTGTGGCTGCTGGTATATTGCTAGCGCTAGTAGGTCCATAAGCACGTAATTTTGTAGCATTTTACAAAGGCCGCTCACGTAATGGAGCGGCCTTTTTATTTGTGATTGTCCCGTCCTGAATAGGAGGAATGACGTATCGAAGTGTTGGAACATTGCACCTGAGTTTTGTGCGTTCATACTTCGACTTCTGCGCGCTCATCGAACGGCGCGTTCGGGTGATTCTGTTAAGGATGAAGTTTAAACTGTTGCCATTGGTCGCCTTGTTTCTCAAAACATAGACGATCATGGAGTCGGCTCGCACGTCCTTGCCAAAATTCGATATAGTGAGGTTTTACGTTCCAGCCGCCCCAGTTTTCGGGCAATGGTACGTCTTGCTGGTTAAATTGTTGCTGAAATTGGCTAAACCTTTCTTTCAGTTCATTATCGTGTACTAATTTTTGACTCTGTTTGGAAGCCCATGCACCAATTTGGCTGCCGCGATCTCGGCTAGAAAAATAGGCTGCTGATTGTTCTCTAGAGCTTCTTTCAACAGTACCTTCAATTCTTACCTGACGTTGCAATACATTCCAATGAAACAGTAGAGCGACTTTACTGCTTTCAACTATTTCATGGCTCTTGCGGCTGTCATAGTTGGTATAAAAAACAAAACCATTCGCATCAAATGATTTAAGTAAAACCATGCGTGAGCTGGGCTGACCATCGGCAGAACACGTGCTCACTGACATTGCTTCGGGTAATAGAATGCCTGATTTATTGGCGTCATTAAACCATTGCTCAAAAAGCGCGAGCGGATCAGTAATGCCTGTTAAGTCAGGAGCGGGCAGCGCAACGCCTTGGCCAAATGTCAATAAACAACGTAACTTTTCAAGAAAAGTCATGAATTTAACTCATAAGAAATTTTGGAGGTATTGTACCAGCATTCACCGCTAATCTGGCAAGTAGAAAGATTACAGTTTAGCGCAATTGTTAAATATCCCAGTCATCAGAATCATCAAGCAAAGCTTTTAAGCGCTTTTGCTCCATAATGTCGTCAATTCTGCGTCTGGCCGCGGCTTTTCGTTCGTCAGCGTCGTCAAGCTCAACGTCATTATCTAGTTCTGGGTCTGGTGTAGTGTCAGTTATATCTTCAGTCGAATCGTAAGTCATATTCATTGATCCTAAAAAGAGCTTATACAAACAGCTGTTCTTTGAAAATAGGCAATCTTTACTAATTTTTCAACCTATTTTAAACAGCCAATTATGTCATTTTTATTAGAGCGCGTTTTGATCGTGGTGTCCGGTTTGTTGCATCGTTCTTCGTTGTCAAAATCGAACTAAAATGAGCAGCAAAGGTCGACACGCTCTATATGGGCGCGAATCTATCACACTCATTGGCCGCTGAAAATAAGCAAATTAACGAAGTGTGTTCGACTGATGAAATTTTGTCACAGTTTCGATTTATCTTTGTCCCTGTTACACTATTTGTCACTCTTATTCGTAAACTTTAAGCTAGATTTCATGCGTACTGGCGCTCAATTATTGTTGGCATTTCATCAAAGGTTAAAACAATCCCGACACCGACGACTTGTGTTGCTCGATGGCAGCAGTATTTGGCAGCGTCAGTGGTTGAATGAGTTTATTAGCGAGCTTTCAAATGACGCTAACAAAAATTGGCTGTGCTACGGTGATATGTTTACGGATTATCAGCAAACTATATCCAGTAATTATCGTCACCATTTAGGCACTGAAAACGATTTCATTATTTTTGCTGATCCGTCTTTTCATCCCGATGCTTTTGCCGCTTTATCTGGTACGCTGGTGGCTGGTGGCCTGTTTATTTGGTGTTGTGATAGCACAGCGAGCAACGATGTATTTCAAACGCGAATCATTACGCAGGCGCTTAATAATCAAGACACTATCAGAATTACCGAGCAACTATCTTCACAAGAATTGGCGAAGTTATTACCTGAAATAGAAATCGCTTGTGGGCATAATGAGCCAAAAGAAAGTTTTCGTTATCACTGTGTTAATCATACACAAGAAGATGTTGTAGAGGCGATTATACGCGTTGCCATTGGTCATCGTAATCGACCGTTAGTGCTTACCGCAGACCGTGGTCGGGGAAAGTCTTCTACATTAGCCAATGCTTGCTGTGAATTGATACAGCACGCTAATAAGCCGCTTGATATCGTAGTCACTGCGCCACATGGTGCTGCATTAGATGTGTTTTTCAAACAACTGTGTACGGTTTTGGCGGTTAAAGTAACGTTCCCATATTGTGTCAATATTAACCACAGTACCGTCAAGTTTATTCCGGTCGATGTGTTGCTCTCTAATGCTGAGAATACACCGTCACTTTTATTGGTTGATGAAGCCGCAGGGATCCCTGTTTATTTGTTAGAGCAGTTGCTGAATAAATTTCATCGTGTGGTGTTCTCGAGCACGGTACATGGATATGAAGGGGCTGGAAGAGGGTTTGCGATAAGCTTTACCAAATACCTACAAGCAGCAACGCCACAATACAATACGATTGAGTTGTCGCAACCCGTTCGTTGGGCTGAAAACGATCCGCTTGAAAACTTCGTATTTCATGGGTTTTGTTTAAATGCGGTGTTGCCTGAATTATCGGAAAATGATGCTGTGCAGCCTTGCGAGTTTCATGCTGTTTCCTCAGAAGAGTTGCATAGTAATGATGCGTTGCTTAATGAAGTGCTTGCTTTGTTAGTTACTGCTCACTATCAGACTTCACCCAGTGATCTAAAGTTGTTGTTGAATAATGCAAATGTGCACTTATTTGTTGCTTACCAGCATCAGCAACTCATTGGGACGGTACTTGCCGTGGCTGAAGGGCAAGCGGAACAACAAGAGATAGAGGCCGTCGCGAATAGTAAACGCCAACTCAAAAATCAGTTTTTACCACAGGCTTTATTTAAGCAATGCGGACTAGAATCAGCTTTTGAACATAGTTATTTGCGAGTAATGCGAATCGCTGTACATCCACTGAGGCAAAGGCTAGGCATAGGTGCATCACTATTGAATTTTGTCGAGCAGCAAGCTCTCAATGCAAACTTTGATGTGTTAGGCACAAGCTTTGGCGCGACAGCTGGATTAGTCGCATTTTGGCAAAAATCGCAATTATTACCTGTTCGATTGGGTCTACAAAAAGACAAAGCGAGCGGAGAGCATGCTTTGTTAATGTTAAAAGGACTAACAACACAAGGGCAACAGTTTACAGAGCAGGCAGTGACTAACTTTTACCATTCGCTTCCTTTTATGTTAGGCAGCCATTTCTCTCAACTAGCACCTGATTTAGTAACAACGCTTTATCAATCACTCGCCTCAGAATATTTACCAGACGCGTCGTCACGTGATTGGCAGATGTGTGCTTCCTTTGCTAGCGGTCAAAGACAGCTAATAGATTGTAAATTCGCGCTTAACAACTGGCTACCTCATGCATTAAAGGAATGCAAAGCGATTGATTTAACGATGCTAGTTGAGGTTATCTGGCAACATAAACCTGTCGAAGTATTTCAAGCGGAAGGTAAGGTAACGGGTAAAAAACAATTTACTCAGCAATTACAGGCATTGGTTGATAGTTGCTTGGCCCAGGTAACGCCTATTGACTGAGCCATTGCCAGTATTTTTTCAGTGACAGATAATGGCCGCCTACAGCACAACGTGCGTACTCACTTTCGAAAGACGTAACGCGCCGAATGTAGTAGTGAATGACCTTGGCCAAACCATCGCTTGGGTGTTTACGATAAGTACAAATAAGTATCGCTAGCCAGTCTTCTAATTGTTGTAATTCACGTGATTTTTCTCTCATCGTACTAATTTCCGTTTATGCTAGATGCTAGCAATGCTTGCCACAAGACCTGTTTAGCTGTCGCATTCAAACAGCGACATTCATCACCGTGTAATAGTCCTTTAGTTATAAGTTGTGCCAGCAATTGCTGTGGAATAGCAACTTGCGCGTCATTATTTTCGCTAATTTCGAAAGATGAATTTATCATGAGCTTCCTCCTAACAGGGCAATCGTTAATTAAACATAATTGAATAACACACTTAATGCAAATGATAATTATTATCAATTGTTGTAATGAATAATCAAAGTGTAATTTTGTGATGTAACACGCTAACATAGCATTGAATTTGTAGGGGATTTAGGAACAGTAAGTGACGGAATCAATTATTCAAGTGTCAAACTTGAGAAAGGTGTATAAAGACGTTGTGGCCGTTGACGACGTAAGTTTTTCAATTAACAAAGGTTGTTGCTTTGGTTTGCTAGGCCCTAATGGTGCAGGGAAAACGACGACCATTGAAATTATGGAAGGCATTATTTCCGCGACAAGCGGCGACGTTTATTACTATGGTAAGCCAGCAGCGCCTGACATAGCTCAGCAAATAGGGATCCAGTTTCAACACACTGCATTACAAGATTTTCTGACAGTTAAAGAAACGTTAGACCTATTCACCTCTTTCTATCATAAAACTATGCCTGTAGAACAACTGATAGAAATGTGTGATCTGAGAGAGTTTTTGGATCGCGATAATCGTTTACTATCGGGCGGACAACGTCAAAGGCTGTTATTGGCATTAGCACTTATCAATGATCCTGACATCATTTTTCTTGATGAACCTACAACAGGGTTAGACCCACAAGCGAGACGAAACTTTTGGCAACTTATTCAACGCATAAAGTCGCATGATAAAACCGTTATTCTAACGACGCATTACATGGATGAAGCACAGCAACTGTGTGATGACATCGTTATCATGGACAGCGGTCGGGTTATCGAGCGAGGTACGCCTCACCAATTACTCAACAAACATTTTTCGCAAGTATTTATCTATTTGCCAGCCCATCAAGTCCCAGAAAGGCTAAGTCAACAGCATCAATGGCAAATAGTAGGAGATCGCATAGAAATCACTACCGACAAAATTGAGCAAATGATGTCATTACTCATCGCCGAGAATGTGTCGTTAGACGGTGTACACGTCAAATCAGCCAACCTCGACGATTTATTTTTGAAACTTACCGGCCATTCATTGAGAGAATAATATGAACTTTCATCGTTTTATCGCAGTTATCAAAGCGCGAAATATTGAATTTTTTCGTGATAAATCATCACTAGGCTGGAATATTCTTTTCCCTGTATTGCTGCTTGCAGGTTTATCGATGATATTTTCCGGCGACGGACGTGCACTGTATAAAGTTGGTGTGATAAATATGGGGCAAACTCAGGATGCGTTCATTGAAACAAAGCATATCGATTTTATTGATTATCAAAATAGCGAATTGGCTCAGTTGAAATTATCACAACACAGTTTAGATTTGGTGGTTGATTTTGTGAACAAACAATACTGGATTAACAGCACTTCTCCCAATAGTTATATAACTGAGAAGTTGTTGTTAGCTGAACATGCTGATTTTGCTAAATTAGAGGCCAGCGGTAAAGCGATACGATATGTAGACTGGGTACTGCCGGGCGTTTTAGGCATGAATATGATGTTTAGTTGCTTGTTTGGCGTCGGTTACGTAATTGTTCGCTATCGAAAAAATGCAGTGCTTAAACGGCTAAAGGCGACACCGCTTACTGCGCTGGAATTTGTTAGTGCACAGCTAATATCGCGGTTATTCATTGTGATGTTTATGTCGATAGTGATTTATACCGGTTGTAACATGTTTTTTGATTTCTACATGTTAGGAAGCTACCTAGATTTACTCATTGTTGGTACTTTGGGGGCTTTTAGTCTGATCACCTTAGGTTTGCTGATAGCAAGCCGTAGCAAAAGCGAGGAGCTAACAGGTGGACTGCTCAATCTTACTTCGTGGCCTATGATGATGTTATCGGGCGTATGGTTTAGCTTGGAAGGCGCGCCGAAAGAGTTACAGTATGTTGCTGATGCACTACCATTAACACACTTAGTATCAGGAGCGAGAAAAGTCATAACTGAAGGCGCGACCTTATTCGACATTAGCTACCACGTTACAATGCTCTTAGTTATGAGTGGTATTTTTCTGAGCTTAGGCGCTTACCTTTTCAGCTGGAATGCGGAGCGGTAATAACATTTCCATGTAGAACAGTGGCGAATTTCAGATGGTTTCACCACTTCTCAAACTTAACTGTTTCAACGAATTTACCTGAGGTGTATGTCTAAAAATTCGAGGGTTTTTTGATAAAGCTCTTGTTTGTTTTCTGGATTTACAAAACCATGTCCTTCTGAAGCCTTGTACAGCCATTGGTAGTCGATATCGCGTTTGTCTAGTTCTGCTTTTAAGTGCCATGCACTCTCTGGTGGCACACGCGTATCTTTACCGCCGGTAACAATCATTAGCGGTGTTTTTAGCTTGTCTATATACGTTAATGGTGAATGTTCACGCCAAATTTTCTCACTAGCGCCATACTTTTCCTTGGCACCAACTGACACCGAATCTTTATCCATATAGTCGGCATTTTGCATTTGAAAAACTAAGTCGTAGGGACCATAGCGAGGAATGGCACAGTGATACAACTCTGGCTCAATAAGTGGTGACATTAATGCGGAGTAACCACCAAAACTACCACCAATAATGCATACCTTGTTATCGTCAACGTTATCTAAAGATTGTGCCCATTTAGTTCCGTCAATGATGTCGTGCTGGATAAGAGAGTTGCGTTTCAAGTAGGCAGATTTTTCGTAGGTTTTGCCGTAACCGCCGGAACCTCTAAAATTAATTTGTAATACTGCATAACCTCTGCTGGCGAGCAATTGTACATCAGTATTGAAGTGCCATCTGTCCTGTACTCCGTACGGACCACCGTGCACGTCAACTACTAAAGGGTGAGGTTGCTCACTGGCTTTGGGCAAAGTTAAATAACCATAAATGGGGTGGCCATCTCGTGCAGTAAATTCGATAAACTTTCGCGGCATCATTTGTGATTCAGGCAACCATGAACGTCGGCTAAGTAAGTATTCAAGTGATTGTTTTTCGCGATCGAATAAATAGAATTCGCCGGGGTTTCTATCGCTAGAGATGGCAATGACCAAAACCTTGCTATCGTAGTCATGCCCAATGACTTTTAGGTCATAGTCTGGAAAAGTTGCCACAAGTTGCTGGTGTAATTTCGTAAACGGTGAATTTTCATTAAAGTAATGAAAATTGACGCGTTCTTGCATTGTTTTTACACCAATGATTAACCGGCTTCCAGGTTCGCGAATATAGGCATGAATATCTAAAGTAGGGTGGTTAAAAACGAGTGCTAATTTTTGGGTCGCAAGATCATATTTGTATAAGCCATCTGTTAAATTCTTGCCTGTGGGCTTGCGAACATAGAGCGTTAGATTATCTTCGCTTATTGAAACAAAACTGTATTTTTTCAGCGGATGGTCATTTGCAAGGCTCACCCATTGTTGGTCAACAAATTGGTATTTTAGTTTTTTGCCTTGTCGATTCTTAGCACTGGCAAAACGGATATTTCCCTGACGATCCAGTAAAACTCTCATATTGCCGTGGGGCAAGGTACTAATTAGCGTCCGTTTTTTATTGTAAATGTTGACGCGATAAATTTTAGTAGGATCGTCATAATCATTGCTCCATTTATCGGCCTCAAGCAATATATGGTTTGCATCATCCGGTAACATATGAATAATGCGGCCATGAGCCTTTAAGCCTTTTTTCTTCCGGTTATTACTTTTGTTGTCGGAATGGCCAAATATTTGAATTTTGTTCGTGCCATTTACGTTTGCAGCAAAAATTTCACCTTGATACACGTGCTTGTCGCGCCTACTTCGTTTGTAAGTTTTAGTGTAAATCAGGCGTTCATTATTGGCCCAGTAGAACTTGCCGATATGCTTGTTTGTGCCAAAGCCCAATACCAATATCGGCTTCATTTGATGCCTTTCAACTACCACTAAATTAGTTGTCTCTGGCTTAGGTACGGTTATGGCAATATGTTTGCCATCAGGTGACAGTTGCATATCTTTAAATTGGCTTAGCTGAGTAAAGGCGGAAATGGGTAATTCTTTAGGCGAATTTTCCTGTGCCTGCGCGCTTTCTGCTCCATGAAAAAGCACCAATATTAACAAAAAGACAAAATTGTAACGATTCACTCGTGCATCCTTTTCAAAAAATGATGGCACCAGTTTAACAATGTATTATTGCCACGCGAATCGTGGCATAACCAAAACGATATGGAATTGACAAAATAGAGATTAAATAGATGCTTGTGCCAACAGTATGCTCACTTGGTATTAGCGCAGTAATGCAGATGTTAGTTTCTTAATGTCTGCTTGCGGAAATGCAGCATGGGTGAACAACAACAAGTCATCTTCAGGTACATAAGACAGCGTACCTCTGGCGTTAATTGATCGCGTGGGAAGTTTCACGATCGGCGTGAAAGTTTGTGTGTCATAGTCGAAAAAAGTGATATGTAAATGGTGGTTAAAAGTACGCACATAATAAACGCCTTTGGCTGTGTTAACCCAGCTGTAAGTGGTTTTGAATTTCTTACCATTTATTTTGTTTAAAGGCAGGTTATTTTCACCTAGTTCCTTTTGCCATAACCCAGATTTTTCTTGGGTGAATAATAGCGTTGTTGGCGAAGTCATAACGCCAAATCTTGCACCGCTATTGGTGATGCGTTTACTTTCACCTGTAGCAATGTTAATGATATGAAGATCTGTGTATTCATCAGCATAAACGGCGGTTATTATGCCGGTATCGTCATATGTCCAAGTAGGTCGATTGTGATTTTTATGCGGGCTATTGAGCACCGAAAGTTTTTCAGTGCTCAAGTCGTAAATATATATTTTATCTTGTGTTTCTTCTTCGTTAGGTGCTAAAAAAGCGATTTTCTTACCGTCATGCGACCAAAACGGATACCTTACTGATTTCTTAAGAAAGGTTATTTGCTGTCTATTTTGTCCCTGTTTGTCTGCTATCCATAATTCATAAAAGCCTGATTCATTAGAAACATAGGCGATCATTTCAGTAGCCGTAGAGTAATTGGGATAGTGGTGGCTATCGGCTGACTCTATAATAGGAAAAGGGGTTGAAGCTACATCATCGTTCAACGCCAAACTGGTTAATGTGTATTTTTCGCTTCTTTGCTGAAAAAACAACTCATGGGAGCTTCTGCTGAACTCTGGATAACTAAAACCATCAATATTTATGGCAGTTGAAATTTTAGTTTCTATGTCGAGAATATACCCTTTACGAATATCTGCGCGTTGTGCCGCGTAGATAATCCGTTTGCCATCAGCATGCCAGGTTAACCCAACGATGTCTTCTTCACCAAATGATAATTGTGTCGCTTCTTGCGTTGACAGATCTACCAAAAATAGATTCTCGTTAAATGTATTTACGCGACGTGTCACTGCAATGCGCCTGCCGTCAGGTGAGAAAGCAAAGTCGCGATCACGGTAACCACAGTTGTTACTACACGAAAAACGATAAGGTTGGCTATCAGGGTTGGTTAAATCAAGAAAATAAATGCCACTACTGTCTGCGGGTTCTTGGTAACCATGAAACGCTAATGTTTTATTGTCTGCTGAAATATCGATGTAATAGTAGCCGCCGCGCTTAGGGCAATTGGCTAAGTGTTTCTCTTGTTGTGTTTCAACTTTCAACTGAATTACTTCGCAGGTTTTTTGTTGGCGGTCTTTCTTGGCGAAGTATAAGTAAGCACCATCATTACTCCATACCGAAAAGCCAATATTCACATCGCCAAAGGTGAGCTGCTTAGGCGGAATTTGAGGGTTGTGACGATCTTTTAAATATAAGTTGTCATTGCCTGCTTTATTGACCCACTTGAACACGATGTTATTGCCGTCAGGGGATGGCGAAGCGAATAACTCAGCGCCAGGTTGCTTAGTGATTGATTCGATACGGTCGTGCTGTGGTTCAGGTGTTTTGTCATACAAAAACACACTGACTACCAATACACATAGTAATAACAACGAATACATTGCATGTAATTTTTGCTGTTTCTCTGCGTTGGCTTGATGTTGCTGTAACGCTGGTGTCGTTGATCTAATTGTCTGCTCATCAAGTGCTATACCTGTATTGGTATCTGCATTGTCTGATGGATAATTCTCTGCAAGTTCGTCTTCTTGCCATTGCGGTTCAACTAACAGTCGGTAGCCAACTTTTCGAATAGTTTCTATGACGGTTGACTCTGTCTCAGCACCTTTTAGTCGTTGGCGCAAATGCCAAATCGCATTGGTGAGTGCTTTTTCACCGACATAAATATTACCAGCCCAAACCTTTTCAATTATCTCTTCTCTGGGGATGATTCGAGGATATTGGCTGGCTAAGTAACACAACACCTCGATAAATTTTGGCTGCAACGTTTCTTTTTCAGCACCTTCATGCTGAATCGCATATTCAATAGGAATAACCTGGCAATTGCCAATACGAAACGTACGTTCAAACTTCATAGCGCTTTTTTAGTTGTTGTGCTGCGTGAATTTATCGCGGGATGAAAGCGAATCCATCCTAACGTTTTTATATGTTTTTTGTGCATTCAAATGTTAACGGCTTAGTCAGCTTTTTACAATGAGAAGACAAGCAAATATTCAAAATAATTCATTTCAATTTGTGTCATTTAGTCATGCATGGTGATGTTTGTAACTGGTTGTTTTTATGGTGTTTGTTGATAATAGAGATTAAATAGATAAATAAACGAGTTGTTACAGATTGTACAAATGTCGCGCTTTCAATACAAAAGTCATGTTCAGAAAAAATGAACACCACTCAACACGTAAATAAAGCATGTTGCTCGCTGTTAATCACGCTGTTGAAGGAAGCAAAAAAACTATAAAACGATTTATAAGAAACATGACAATGGGAGAAGTGATGAATAAGAAACTTATCACGATGGCAATTCAAAGTGCGCTAATTTCTAGTGCTATCATGTCGCCAGCTTTGTTGGCAGCTAATGCACAGCAAGTTGAAGAAGTTAGTCGACAAGCTCAAACATCTAGTAGCGATCCTGCTGAGAAAAAAGCAGAAACGACGGAGAAAATCACAGTAACGGGTTCGCGCTTGCGTCGTGACAGTTTCAGTGTAGCAACACCATTAGCGGTAATGGATCGAGAATCAATTGAAGACACTGGTCTTGGTTCGCTCTCTGAAATTTTAGTCGGTGAGTTACCGCAAATTTCTGAGGGCAGTAGTAATAGCAATACGCAATCGAGCGTGCAAAATACAGGGCTTTCAACAATTGATTTGCGTGATTTAGGCACGAATCGAACACTGACGTTAATTGACGGGCGTCGCGTTGTTTCTAATAGCTATTCGGGCAACTATGTCAGCCTGACAACGATTCCTTCAGGCATGGTCGAGAAAGTTGAAATAATTACGGGTGGAGCCTCGGCTGCTTACGGTTCTGATGCGGTAGCAGGTGTAGTTAATATCATCACGCAACAAGACAAAGAAGGCTTGTCGTTCAAAGTGCGTGGTGGTACCTCTGACGAAGGTGGCGGTGAAGAGTACACCATAGACTTTGACTACGGGACTGAGTTTAACAATGGTCGCGGCTATATGTTTTTTAGTTCGAGTTTTGATAAGCAATTTGGTCTTGATTATTGGGACCGCAAGCGCGCTCAACAAGAAGATGCTTATCGCTACGACAATGAGCAAATGTGTAATCAGATGCTAACAGAAGATGGTTACCAATGTATGCGAGACATTACCTCAGCCGATTGGCGTAACCGTAGCGATGGTATTTTTGGAGGGGTATTCGGAGAATCTTCGCGCAACGATACACAGTTTTGGTACGACGGCACAACATTGCGTAATGACTGGAAAGATAATGAAGAAAAATACGGTATTCATTCAAACCAGTTTGTGATGTTAAAAATACCAGACGAAGCCGTTTCAGCTGCTGTTAAAGTAGATTATGAACTGAACGATGACATTCAAAGTTATTTTCAAGTGCAATATGCCAGCAACAAGTCGGTTAACCACAAGTCGCCTGAAGATGAGTATGAAAGTGCCTACGCGTTAACTTTAGATCCAGAAACGGGAGAACCAGGTCGTGTTCGTCCTGGTTATATTCCGATTGATAATCCTTTTGTACCAGAAGAAATCCGAAATTCAGGACTCTACAAAGATCGTATTTATTGGGATAGGCGCTTTGCTGAGGTAGGTAACATTATTACGGATAATACGCGTACTACCGTACGTTCATGGGCAGGCCTACAAGGGACAATGTTTGATGGAAACTGGGATTGGGATATCTCTGTTGGTTACGGCAAATTCAAACAAGAACAAGTGCGCTTTAACGAATTAAACACGTTTAATGTAGCCTATGCTTTAGATGCGGAATATGCAGACGATGGTGTAACGATTCAATGTGCTGATGAACAGGCGCGTGCAGACGGTTGTGTACCATTAAACCTTTTTGGTGAAGGCTCTATAACACCAGAAGCTGCTGACTACATTCGAGCAAATCCAACTATTACCACAGATATCGATCAATTAACTGTGATGGGCTACATTGCGGGTGACTTATTTGAAATGCCAGCTGGTCCTGTAGCTTCAGCCTTTGGATTTGAATATCGCAAAGACACACAGAAAGTTCGTACTAGTAAAGAACAGCAATATGGCGGCATTACTTTTAACGTTGTACCGAGTTTTAGTGGTGAGGTTGATGTATATGAAGCATTTGCTGAAGCAGCATTTCCACTGCTAAAAGACGTTAAAGGGGCAAAGAGTTTAACGGCTGAAGTTTCAGCACGGATAGCAGACTATAGCTGGTCTGGTACAGGCTTAGTTCAAAGTTATCGTACTGGTTTGATTTGGGAACCTGTTGAAGGTTATGTAGTACGCGGTAACTGGGCACGGGCACAACGTGCACCGACGATTACTGAGCTAATGTCGCCACCGCGAGGCGATTATGACAGCTTCGATGACATTTGTGATGGTACGTCGGCTACGTCTACGGCTATTGGTCATGACAACTGTCGATTAGAACCAGCAATTGCCGCACAAATAGCCGCAGACCCTGACTTTGTGTTTGAAGATGACAATAATAGTTACTCGCCAAATACGGGCAACGAAGAATTGTTCGAGGAAACCGCCGATACCTATACCTTTGGTATTTCAATGGCACCAGCGATGCTGGATGGTTTTAGAATGGCAATTGATTATTGGGATATTCAAATTGATGATGCTATCGCGCAAATCGACAATGCTGACATCATTAATCAATGTTACAACTCGTCGATGGCTTGGGGGGATAACAATAATTTCTGTAACGATATAACGCGAGATAGCGAAGGTAACATAATTGAAATTCTTCAGCGTTCGTTCAACGTAGACGAAATTCGCACCAAAGGTTACGACATAGCAGCAGAGTATCGATATGACCTAGGCGAAATGGGATCATTAAAGTTCAAAGCTGATATGACGCATGTCATTGAGTACTCAAAAACATTTGAAGGCAATGATGGTGTAGAAACTAACTACTACGAAGGTGATTTGGCTAATGGTATCTTTGAAGATCGAGCGTCAGCTTCACTTACTTGGTATAAAGATGACTGGCGGATTCGCTGGAGCACCAAATTCAAAGGCAGTGTGGTTGATGACAAAGATCGCGGTGAAGACTGGCAGGAATATATGACAGAAAATGCTGAAAACTGTGCTTCAGGCAGTGACGATTGCGTTGAAAATCCAGAAAAACTTGCTTTCCACGATTTGAGTTCGTACATCAAACATAACTTGTCGGTGAGCTATAACATGACTTTAGCGAATGATAGCGAAGTACGCTTGTTTGGTGGTGTGAATAACATTTTCGACAATAACGGTGACTTCATTCTAGGTGGGCGAGGTAACTATAGCAGCCAGTATGGCGGTGGAATGGGGCGCTTCTATTACCTAGGCGCTGAAATACAATTTTAATTCTCCCGTAGGAAATGCTCAGGCACAAGGATGTGCCAACTAATTCGTGTGTTACGTCATGTCCTGATGTAATAGCTTACGATAAACTTTGCGAGAACGTCGAATCTGACTAAAAACTGACTATGAAATTACCAATGATATTTTTTTTGTTTAGTGGCTTGATACTAACGGCAACGAATACGGTTTACGCGACGAATCTTGATGCCTCGTCAAATGTTGTGGATGCGCCAATCACCGATGGCCCTTATGTCAGCATATCTAATAGCCAGTTGAATTATCATTATATTTGCCAAGATAAAGTGCTAGAGGACAAGCGGACCATATCTACATTACCGCATCGTTTTGCTGCTTGTGGGTTGCTGGCTGATATTCCCAGTTTAGCGCTTCGAACAGACTTGCTGGAATATCATGGCGATTTCAAGGTTGCGGCATTGAGCGATTTACATGGTCAATATGATCTGATGATCACCTTACTGGTGAATAACGGCATTATCTCAGCTCAAGGAAATTGGACATTTGGCAAAGGACATTTTGTCATTACGGGGGATGTGTTTGATCGCGGCGATAAAGTGACTGAGATCCTCTGGTTCTTATACCGTTTGGAACAGCAAGCAGTAAAAGCCGGCGGAAAAGTACACCTACTTCTCGGTAATCATGAGGTGATGGTATTAAATGGCGATTTGCGCTATTTACACCCTAAATATGTCAAAGCGGCGAAACTTTTAGAGACAGAATTTGCAGAACTATTTTCAAAGACAACTGTGCTAGGGCAATGGCTGAGAAGTAAATCGGTGTTAGTGAAAATCAACAATGCTTTGTATGCACATGGAGGTTTTCATCCAGAACTTGCGCAAAAGAACCATTCGTTGCAAGAAATAAATAGTGTGTTCAAAAAACACCTTATTAAAGCTGAGTTGCCTAAGCCTAGAGAAGGGCTTGCTCGCTTCCTTCACAAATCTAACGGGCCTATTTGGTATCGTGGTTATTTTAAAGATGACGGTGCAACATCAGAAGAAATCGATTTGCTACTGAACCATTTTGACATTGAACACTTAATTGTTGGTCATACTTCACAGAATAACATCGAGACACGCTATCAGGGTAAAGTTATTGCTATCGACAGTAGTATCAAAAAAGGCGAGTACGGTGAGTTGTTATTTATTGAGGGCAAAAAGTTGACGCGAGGCACGTTAAGTGGCGAACATCTGCTTTTAAACTAAATTAGAGTCTTTTGTATCTATTATGTTGCTCACGTCACTGTTCGAATGACAAGAATAATGCACAAATTCCTATGCCTAAATATGTTGAACTGCGCTAGTATATAGCTACGTGCAAGTGAAGTAGGTGCAATGCGTTGTTGTTAAAAGTTCTAGGTATATTCTTTGTTGGTATAGCGGCGCTAGGTGTCGCTTTGCCTTTATTACCAACTACACCGTTCTTATTGTTGGCGGCTGGTTGTTTTGCCAAGTCGTCGCCGCGCCTCCATCAACGCTTGCTCGATAACAAAGTGTTTGGCCCAATGATTTATCATTGGCAAGCGACACGTTCTATTCCAAAACGCGCTAAAATTATTTCATTGTTAACGATTGTGCTGGCCGTGTCGTGGTCGTGTTATATGATGGAAAGTATTTATTTAAAAATGGCCGTGATCGCGCTGGTTGCTTGCCCATTTATTTTTATTTGGCGACTGCCTCTGGCAGAAAATTGCAAAGTGAATGAGGTTGAGAGCAATCAGGCTAAATCAAATCTTTAGCCTGATTGAATAATTGATTTATGTTATTGTTAACTAAGTGCCTTTTCTACCAATGTTGCTAGGTGCGGTGGTAGTTGGTAAGTTAATGCGATTTCATGCCCCTTAGGTGACATTTTACGCCAGGTTTTTTGTAGGATGCTGATAATTTTTTCTTCGCTGTGCTTAGCTGCAAAGTCTTCAAAATAATGTTGTAAAAAGACTAAACAAGCAACATCTTCCAGCGTTTGTGTCTCAGGATTTTTCTTAAGCCTTTCTTTACGCAATATTGACGCGACATTGTCAGACTCTTCCACGCTATAGCCATGCGCTTGCATGATTTGGGCGGCAGTAGTTGCATGAAACTCCCCCAAAGCCTTGCGCCATGCCAAATAGCCTGCTTTACCCAAAGGGTAGTCGGCGCGTGGAATATACCAGCGCTTAATGTGTTGTGCACGAACTGCTATTTGTAAGTATTCTGAAGCGTCTGGCCAGTGTGATTTGAGGCATTCACTCATCTGATGGCCATATATCAACTCTTTAGGGGCTGATTCACCATCATGTTCTACGCTATTAGGATCTTGGCGGTTGATACTATCGATTTCGGCAAGTACAGATTCTAGTTTCATGAAATTTAATATCCATTCAATGTTTTCTAAATTGCTATCTATACTATCAAGATAGCAAATCTTGCTGAGTTAATAATCCATTATTTGTTGTTGTATGCAGTTGTTTGCAATAGAGGCTAAATGAGAACAAGTATAGTTGCAACAGCAGAGGCTTAATGAGAACAAGCATAGTTGCAACAGCAAAACGGTAAATGATGGCAGCAAAATTTTTTGTTGAATTTTTAGTAATTGATGCTGGCTTGATATTGTTGTTAACGAGGTATTTGAGTATAATGCTTTCCCGTCTTGTTAGAGGGTATTTATTCTCTTTACTATCTAACGCCAAATTCTATTTTCCTGACTTCTGGGTATCACATGACAACTAGGTATATATTTGTGACGGGAGGCGTTGTATCGTCTCTAGGTAAAGGTATTGCTGCAGCATCACTCGCAGCGATTCTTGAAGCGCGTGGTTTGAAAGTAACCATGCTTAAGCTTGATCCTTACATTAATGTTGACCCAGGGACAATGAGTCCAATTCAGCACGGTGAAGTATTTGTTACTGAAGATGGTGCTGAAACCGACCTTGATTTAGGTCACTACGAACGATTCATTCGCACCAAAATGACTAAGCGCAACAACTTTACTACTGGCCGAATCTATCAAGATATATTGGCTCGTGAGCGTAAAGGTGAATTCTTAGGCGCAACAATCCAAGTTATTCCACATATCACTAATGATATTAAGCGTCGCGTAATCGAAGGCGCTGAAGGCTATGATGTTGCTATGGTCGAAATTGGTGGCACGGTAGGTGATATCGAATCACAACCGTTTCTCGAAGCCATCCGCCAATTAGGTGTTGAGCTTGGTCGTGAACGCGCAATGTTCATGCACCTAACGTTGGTACCGTATTTGGCCGCGTCAGGAGAAATCAAAACAAAGCCAACGCAACACTCTGTAAAAGAGTTACGTTCAATTGGTATTTTGCCAGACATCTTAATTTGCCGTAGCGAAGAATCAATCCCACATAACGAACGTTCTAAAATAGCTTTGTTCACTAACGTGGAAGAAAAAGCTGTTGTATCAATGCGCGATGTAGACAGCATTTACAAGATCCCTGCATTATTGAAGGCGCAAGGCACAGATGAACTTGTCGTTAAACGCTTTGGCTTAGATGTGCCTGAAGCAGACCTATCTGAATGGGAGCGAGTACTTTACCAAGAAGCTAACCCAGGTGGTGAAGTAACGATTGGTATGGTAGGTAAATATACGGAATTACCTGATGCATACAAATCAGTGAACGAAGCTCTTAAACATGCGGGCATTAAGAATCAGGTAAAAGTAAGAATTCAATATGTTGACTCACAAGATATTGAAAGCAAAGGCGTTGAAATTTTGTCAGCGCTTGATGCTATCTTAGTACCTGGTGGATTTGGTGAACGTGGTGTAGACGGAAAAATCTTAGCAGCACAGTATGCGCGTGAAAACAAAGTACCTTATTTAGGAATTTGTTTGGGGATGCAAGTTGCCTTGATCGAATATGCGCGTAATGTTGCGGGTATGGAAGGGGCACACAGTACTGAGTTCAATCCTGAAACTGCATATCCGGTAGTAGGTCTTATCAATGAATGGTTAGACGAAGCGGGTCAAGTTGAATATCGTGACGAAGATTCGGATTTAGGTGGAACAATGCGTTTAGGTTCGCAATTGTGCCATCTTGTGAAAGGTACCAAGACGTGCGACGTATATGGCAGTGAAACAATTTATGAAAGACACCGTCATCGTTATGAGGTAAATAATAACTACAGAGAGCAATTGAGCAAAGCTGGATTAGTGTTCTCTGGATTGTCTACCGACAAGAGCTTAGTTGAAGTGATTGAAATTCCAGAGCACCCATGGTTTATCGCGGGTCAATTTCATCCTGAATTTAATTCTACTCCGCGTGACGGCCATCCGTTATTTGAAAGCTTTGTGGCGGCTGCATTTAATTACAGCAAACACGAGCCAGAAGTAGAAAATTAATTTGAAACCGTAGCCTTGTGCTACGGTTTTGCTTTTAACTGCCACTAAAATTGATGCGCAGTTAAATTACATGATTTCGGTATTCTCGCATTTTGGCGAGTTACCTATTTTTATCCATCGTTCATTCGCTGTATTGAACGCAAAGTTTGAGGAACAATAATGTCAAATATTAGTAAGATAATTGCACGTGAAGTTATGGATTCTCGTGGCAATCCAACTGTTGAAGCTGACGTATTTTTGGCGTCTGGTGCTTGGGGTCGTGCATGTGCGCCATCAGGTGCATCAACAGGCTCTCGTGAAGCGCTTGAACTACGAGACGGCGACAAATCACGTTACTTGGGTAAAGGTGTTTTGAAGGCAGTTGCTGCGGTAAATGACAAAATTGCTCCTGCTTTGGTAGGCCAAAACGCTTTAGAACAAGTGAAAATCGACCAAATCATGATTGATTTAGACGGCACTGAAAATAAAGAAAACTTTGGTGCTAATGCCATTCTTGCTGTGTCACTTGCTAATGCAAAAGCAGCAGCGATGGAAAAGAAAGTGCAATTGTTTGAACACATCGCTGACTTAAACGGCACACCGGGCAAGTACTCTTTACCACTTCCTATGATGAACATCCTTAATGGTGGTGAGCACGCAGACAACAATGTTGATATCCAAGAGTTCATGGTACAACCGGTTGGCGCTAAGAGCTTCAAAGAAGCGTTACGTATGGGCGCTGAAATTTTCCATCACTTGAAAAAAGAATTGTCTTCAAAAGGCTTAAATACGGCTGTTGGTGATGAAGGTGGTTTTGCGCCAAACTTAACGTCTAACGAAGAAGCGTTAAAAGTGATTGAAGCTGCTGTTGCTTCAGCTGGCTACAAAATGAATGACGACGTTACGTTAGCGCTAGACTGTGCGGCATCTGAATTCTATAAAGACGGTGTTTACGATTTAGCAGGTGAAGGTAAGCAATTTGACTCTGAAGGGTTTGCAAGTTACTTAGCTGAGCTTACAGCACGTTACCCAATCGTTTCTATTGAAGATGGCTTGGACGAAAGTGACTGGGATGGTTGGAAAATTTTGACTGACAAGATTGGTGAAAAAGTACAGCTAGTTGGTGACGACTTATTTGTAACTAACACTAAAATCTTAGCACGTGGTATCGAGCAAGGCATTGGTAACTCAATTCTTATCAAATTCAACCAAATCGGTTCTTTAACTGAAACGCTTGCAGCTATTCGCATGGCGCAAGAAGCTGGCTTCACGGCGGTTATTTCACACCGTAGTGGTGAAACAGAAGATGCGACGATTGCTGATTTAGCAGTAGGTACAGCGGCTGGTCAAATCAAAACAGGTTCACTATGTCGTTCAGATCGCGTTGCTAAGTACAACCAATTGTTACGCATTGAAGAATACTTAGGTGACAAAGCAGTATTCAACGGCCTAAGCGAAGTTAAAGGTCAGTAAATAATATTGTCCTGTTAGCCACTGTGTTAACAGTGAAATATTAACGTTATAGTGAAGAAAGTCACTATAACGTTTAAAAGCTCACACATTGTTGTGAGCTTTTTTTTAACTATCTGAAAAATGATATATTTAATACCAATGAAAGTTGTAAGAATTATTTATTTTTGCGCGAAAAAAAGTGAAATTAATTTGAACCAACTCAGTTTATTTATCGTCCTTTAGGATAGATGTTTTAGAAACTAGGTTAGTAATGGATTGCAAATCAACAAGTAAGTTAAAGCTGCAGTTATTGATTTTGAGAGCACAATCTGGATGTGAGTCTGGTTTTCAAGAATTATTTGGTTTGTTCAAAGGATATACTTTTAAGTATCTCAACACATTATTGGGGCAAACGGATGCTGAAGATGTACAACAGCAAATTTGGTTCAAGGTGTATCAACAGCTACCTTCACTGTCTAACCCGTACGGTTTTAGGCGATGGCTTACGCAAATTGCTCACCGTGCTGCCCTTGATCATCTAAAGCTCAATAAAAAACATGTGGTCAGCTTTGAACCAGAAGTTGAGGTGCAGGGCCTTGATAAAACATTTCAAATAAACATTCCTCAAAACTTCGAGCTCTTACATAAAGCGCTCAACAAGCTATCGTTTGAGCACAAGGAGGTTATCTTGTTGTTTTATTGGCAAGAATTTACTTGTGTTGAGATAGCACAAATACTTAACTGCAATGTTGGTACAGTCAAGTCAAGACTGTTTAATGCTCGCCAGCAATTGCAGCGCTATGAATCTATTACTCAGACATAATTTGGAGAAAGTCGATGCAACAAGATTATTCGCAGCTATGGAAGCAAGTTGAACGAGATAAAATTAAATATAAAGTATTTTTGTTGGTAAGTTTAGTCGCTTGGGGAGTGGCAATCGGTGTATTAGCTTACATTGGCTACTTGTTCTATCTTGATTATATACACATAAATAACCTATTTGAAGTTGGTGCTGCAAAGCAGTTTGATGTGCATGAGGCCAAAAAAAATATCTATACTGTCGTACTAACAATTTCCATTATTGTCGCGTGTTTAGCCAGTCTTGTGGTGCTAATGCGTCAAAGGAGCTGTGCACTACATGATATTCAAGTGCGACTTGCGATTGTTGAGCAACACATCTCCGAATCAAACGACAAAGCCTAAATAACCAGCCAGCCGTTAACATAAGAAATCATGTTAGCGGCTTCGGCTGCATTTGAAGATTCGTTGCTAATAAAACTTAATTTTATCTTTGCGTAACAATGAAGTATGCTTAAATTCTAAGCGATAATTTAAGCAGTATATTAACCATTCATGACTGAACAAGTTTCTCTGTGGCAAAACAAACCTCAATCAGCGGAGTTCGCTGAATTGTGCAGTGCGCTATATGAGCGAGAATTGAAAGTGTTATCGCAACAGTCCAATACACAGGTTGAAAGTCTTCAAAGTCGACTAAAGAGTTTACCGTACTACGTGAAACTCACCGCACACGCTATGATGCAAGTTACCTCACCACTTGATATTGATTTTCAAAATGCCAGTTGGTCAACAAAGCAAAGTAGTCAAATGCCACTGTCAGGTCAGGAGCCAGAAAGTGTGAAGCACTGGTACGAAACGGTGCCTTTGCAACATGGTTTAGTGGTGCCTGTTGTGATGAATGACCATATTGAACTTGATTGTATTGATAGAGTCGACAACGAGAGGCGTCGCTTTCGAACAAATGCTTATGGTTGGTTCTCAAGCGAAAATCAATATGTTCATCAAAGAGTAACGTTGTTAAAACCGACTAAGCGCGTGATGATGTCAGCTTGTGCAGGCCATGTTTGGCAAGGGAAGAAGAAGCTTGATCCTATTTTGCCTACGCTGAGGGAACTACTATTGTCATGTACAATTAATTGGCAAAATCTTAAACGTCCTTCGGCTATTAATTCTCAATAAATAGCCACTAACAACACTTTTATTACATCCTGTATTTACAGGCGCTTCGAGCCATTTATAATACCGCTATCATCTTAAACTGTTTTAGTAGGCTACATTATGCGAATTATTTCTGTCGTATTGTTTATATGCTTGGTCTTATTGCAATACCGACTGTGGTTTGGCAAGCATAGTGTGCCTGATTATATTGCCCTGAAAGAAAATGTTGTCAGGCAAATTGAAAACAATGAACAACTTAGACAAAGAAACAAGCTGCTGTATGCTGATACCGATGACTTAAAGTCAGGTATAGAAGCAATCGAAGAGCGGGCACGCAATGAACTCGGTATGATCAAAGAAGGGGAAACCTTCTTTCGCATTATTCCAAAGCAGAAGTCTAGGAATTAATGAATCAGGAATTAATTATGGTGCCTTACGAAGGGCCGCTCGCTGTTGTCGTACCTGCAGCTGGCGTTGGCAAACGCATGCAGGCCAATGTACCCAAACAATATTTGAGAATTGGTGAGCAAACCGTTCTTGAACATACGGTTGAACGCTTGCTTTCATTTAAGCGCATAACCAAGATTGTCGTGGCGATTAGCGCTGATGACGAATATATTCATGATACTTGGTTACCTCAACATAAGCATGTTGAGGTTGTTCATGGTGGCAAAGAGCGTGTGGATTCAGTGCTCGCAGGGATAAAGTCATTATCAGCAGAACAATTTCCTTGGGTATTAGTACACGACGCGGCAAGACCATGTGTTACAACAGAAGACCTTTGTGCACTTATTGATACGTGCCTTGAAAAAAATGAAGGTGGCTTACTTGCATACCAGGTGCGAGATACCATGAAGCAGGCTAAAGATGACGTTGTCGAACTTACAATTGAACGTAGCCACTTATGGCATGCACTTACACCACAAATGTATCCGACCATACAGCTAGAAACAGCGATTGAAAGAGCACTCTCACAATCGGCTGTTATCACCGACGAATCGTCTGCTATTGAGTATTGTCAGTTACCCAGCCACCTTATAAATGGTTCAAGCGAAAATATTAAAATCACCCGTCCGGCAGACCTGACTTATGCCGAATTTATCTTATCCAAGCAACAGTTAAACAGAGAGACAGTGTAATGCGTATTGGACATGGCTTCGACGTTCACAAATTTGGTGGCGAAGGCCCGCTGGTATTAGGCGGTGTTGAAATTCCATTTGAACGGGGATTTATTGCACACTCTGATGGTGATGTGGCAATACATGCCTTATGCGATGCAATATTAGGCGCGTTATGCCTAGCTGACATTGGTAACCATTTTCCCGATACGGCAAGTGAATATGAAAACATATCGAGTCGCATTTTGTTGCGTCATGTCGTAGAGCTTATGGTCGAAAAAGGCTACCAACTAGGGAACGCTGATATCACTATTGTTGCGCAGGCGCCTAAGATGGCTCCTCATTTACTTAATATGAGAACATGTTTGGCACAAGATTTACAGTGTGACATTGAAGATGTCAATGTAAAGGCAACCACGACCGAAAAGCTAGGCTATGTTGGCCGAGCTGAAGGAATATCAGTACACGCAGTAGTATTGCTGAAAGAGAAAAACAGCTAATGACCAAGTATTTAAACTCGTGGGCATACCTCTATGGCCAACCTGAAATTACCGGGCAGCTAAGAACTCAAGAATCAGATTTTAAAGTATTCGAACAACTGCCATTCGAGTTAACGGGTGAAGGTGAACACCTATATATTTATATCCGTAAAACAGGCACTAACACTGTTTACGTTGCACGCGAACTTGCAAAGTATTTTGAGGTTAAAGAGTCGCTGGTTGCCTATGCAGGGTTGAAAGATCGCTTTGCGGTAACTGAACAATGGTTTGCTGTACATTTGCCCGGTAAACAAAGCTATGATTTGCAAAATTTAGAAATTGACGGGGTTGAAGTTTTACATTGGCAGCGTCACAACAAAAAGCTTAGAACGGGCGCACTGTCAGGCAATCGATTTGTGATCACGTTGCGAAATGTCAGCGACGTAAAACAGTTACAACAGCGTTGGCAGTTAGCAATCACCCATGGTGTACCTAACTATTTTGGTGAGCAGCGATTTGGCATTGAAGGTAACAATATTGCCATGGCCAAAACGATGTTTGCCGGTAAAAGAGTGCGTGATAAAAAGAAACGTAGTATGTATTTATCTGCTGCTCGTTCGTTGATTTTTAATCAATGTGTGTCCGCCAGAGTAGAGCAAAACACGTTCGAAGCACCGCAGTTAGGTGATGTAATGATGTTGGCTGGCACTCAGTCGATATTCGTTCCAGAATCAATCGATGCAGAAATTGAACAGCGATTTGGCGAACACGATATTGATATTACTTGCCCTATGTGGGGCAGGGGACAATTGAAAACCACCGAAGACGTACTAGCGCTTGAACAAGCCATTGCACATGAAAACACTGAACTGTGTGACGGGTTAGAGCGAGCAGGCTTGAAACAGGAGCGTCGTCGTGCACGATTATTGGTGGCAAATGCTACGCTTGCGGTATTGGAAGATAATACGAGTGTAGAGCTGGCATTTGATTTACCCGCTGGGTGTTTTGCTACCACCTTATTGCGCGAGTTGTTAGACTATGACGATTTAACGCAGCGCCAAGAAAATGCGAGATCTAGGGAAGAGTCATGAGAATATTACTGAGTAATGATGATGGCGTGCATGCGCCCGGGATTAAAGTGCTCTTTGAGGAGTTAAGCAAATTCGCAGATGTTACTGTGATTGCACCAGATCGAAATTGCAGTGGTGCAAGTAATTCGTTAACACTCTTAAACCCTCTACGGGCGCAAACATTAGATAATGGCTTTGTTTCCGTAAACGGAACGCCAACTGATTCGGTTCACCTAGGGATTAGCCAGTTAATGGATCCATTGCCCGATCTTGTGGTGGCTGGAATTAATAATGGCGCTAATCTGGGCGATGATACCTTATATTCTGGTACGGTTGCAGCTGCAACTGAAGGTCGTCATATGGGGATGCCCGCAATTGCCGTATCACTTGTTGGTAAAGAAGAACGTCATTATGAAACGGCAGCGATAGTTGCTGCGAGATTTATCAAACGTTTACAAGCACATCCTTTGCCATCAGATCAAATCATTAATATCAATGTCCCTGACATTCCACTGCATGAATTAGCAGGAGTGCAGGTGACACGTTTAGGGCATCGGCATAAAGCTGAAACAATGAAACGAATGCTAGACCCTTGGAATCGAGATATTTTCTGGTATGGTTCTTTAGGGCAAGAGTTGGATGCAAGTGAAGGCACCGATTTTCACGCGGTGAAAGAGAATTATGCCTCAGTGACTCCGTTAACGGTAGATATGACGGCACACCAGAGTTTGCAATCTATGTCCGAATGGGCGAGTGATTTAATAATAGAGAAGAAGTAAATGAATGTCAGCGTAGGAAGTCGTATCGGTGGGAAGTCTGGCCGAAGTGGAGAATTACTGGCGAAAAAGTTACAGGCTGAAGGTATTAGTAACCCTGAAGTGTTAAAAGCAATCGCTAGAAGTCCACGTCATATTTTTGTGCCAGAGATACTTGCACATAAAGCGTACGATAATACTGCATTACCCATTGGTCAGGGGCAAACTATTTCGCAGCCCTATATTGTTGCCAAAATGTCTGAATTACTTCTTGCTGATGGAATACCAGAAAGCATTTTAGAGATTGGCACCGGCTCTGGATACCAAACCTCAATTCTGGCGCAACTTACTCCGCGCGTATATTCTGTTGAGCGTATTAAATCGTTGCAGTTTCAAGCTAAGCGAAGACTACAGGCGATGGATTTACATAACGTTTCTATGAAACATGGTGATGGCTGGAAAGGTTGGAAAAGCAAAGGTCCATTTCCTGCCATTATTGTGACCGCTGCTCCAGCAACTGTGCCATCTGCATTACTAGAGCAACTTGCTGACGGTGGACGCTTAGTTATTCCCGTTGGTGAACAAGTTCAAATATTGAAACTTATTACCCGTGAAGGCGACACATTTCACGAACAACAAATTGAAGGTGTGAGATTTGTGCCGCTAGTACCGGGGGCAATCTCGTGAAGATATTTACTCCGTTATATGAATGGACACTCAAGTGGGCTGAACACAAACTTGCGCCGAAAATGTTGGCGCTACTTACGTTTGCAGAATCTGTATTTTTTCCAATTCCCCCTGATGTGTTACTTGCACCAATGGTATTGGCACAAAGAGAAAAAGCCTGGTATTACGCTTCATTAACGACCATAGCGTCTGTATTTGGTGGTGTGGCTGGCTATTTTCTTGGTTTCTGGATGTTCGAACCTTGGATTCAGCCATTGATCACTGAATTGGGTTATCAGGCACGATTCGACAAAGCGGTTGAATGGTTTAACGAGTGGGGAGTGTGGGTTGTTTTTATCGCTGGATTTTCCCCTATTCCGTACAAACTGTTTACGGTGAGTGCTGGCTTCTTACAAATGGCATTTTTACCATTTTTATTAGTGTCAGCAATTGGCAGAGGTATGCGCTTCTTTTTAGTCGCTGGCATAATCCATTATGGCGGGGAAAAAATGGAAACCAAACTTCGCCAATGGGTTGATACCCTAGGTTGGGCCGTTGTTGTTTTAGTGGGTGTCGCTTATTTGTCACTTCGATAGCATAGGGAAATCATTATCATGTGGAAAGCTGAACAGGTGAATGCATTACTAAGAATAGGGCTAGCTTTCGTAGTCTTATTAGTAAGTGCCTGTTCAACCCGTCAAACACCTGCCCCAGTTGTTGATGCGCAAGCGCAAATACCCTTAAATAAACGGGTAAAAAACAGCATTTCTGGACAACAGTACACAGTTAAAAAGGGCGAAACCCTATATTCTATCGCATGGCGAGCCGATATTGATGTGCGTACACTCGCCACTATCAATAATATTAAACCACCATACCGTATTTTCCCCGGGCAAAAAATATTACTGGACGGACGAGTTTCGCAAGCTAGTAAAAATAAGCAGCGCAATGGTTTAGCAACAAAAAGTAGTGAAAAACCCATTAAAAAACCTGTTGCACAACCTAAAAAGCAGGAGTATGGTAAAACTGTGGTAGCACAAAAAACAAACAGTGAAACCACAAAAAATACCAAGCCATTCTCGCAAAAAATTAATAAGTGGGTATGGCCAGCGAGAGGAAAAGTTATTGCAAACTTTTCTACCGCAAAACAAGGTAATAAAGGAATAGACATCGCAGGTAATCGCGGTGACTCAGTTAAAGCAGCTGCTGACGGCAAGGTTGTATATGCCGGCGATGTGTTGAGAGGGTATGGAAAACTCATCATTGTTAAACATAATGATGATTACTTAAGTGCCTATGCTCACAATGATCGTATATTGGTCAAAGAACAGCAGACTGTAACAGCTGGACAAGTCATAGCGGAAATGGGTGACACTGATGCGCAAAGAGTCATGCTTCATTTTGAAGTTCGCTTTCGCGGAAAGTCTGTTAACCCTAAAAAGTATCTGCCGAGAAGATAATTATAAGTAGTTAAAATTTTAAAATTGGAGCCAACGTGAATATTTAATCAGTAAACAACGCTTAGCTAGTGACGGGAGAATTTAGCATGGGCATAGAAAAAGAATTAAAAGAAATAGCTATTGATGAAAGTGACGATGTACAGGAAGTATCACAAACCATTCAGGACGAAACACCTTCGAACTTAGATGCAACTCAAATGTATCTTAGCGAAATCGGTTTTTCTCCACTATTAACAGCTGAAGAAGAAGTATATTTCTCACGACTCGCACTTAAAGGTGACGAGCCCTCAAGAAAACGAATGATTGAAAGCAATCTTCGTTTAGTTGTCAAAATTGCGCGACGGTATAACAACCGCGGGCTGCCATTACTCGACCTAATTGAAGAAGGTAATTTAGGCTTAATTCGAGCCGTAGAAAAATTTGACCCAGAAAGAGGATTTCGATTTTCGACCTATGCTACATGGTGGATTAGGCAAACGATCGAGCGAGCGATTATGAATCAAACGCGTACGATTAGGCTACCCATCCACGTTGTTAAAGAATTAAATATCTATTTACGTACGGCGAGAGAGCTTATACAAAAGCTTGATCATGAACCTACGGCGGAAGATATCGCGAAAGAGTTAGACGTACCTGTTGCTGATGTCAGCAAAATGTTACGCCTTAATGAGCGCATTACCTCTGTTGATACACCGTTTGGTGCTGAATCAGACAAAGTACTGCTTGATGTAATACCTGATGAAAAATCGTATGGCCCTGAAGGTCACCTACAAAGTGATGACATTAAAGACAATATTGTCCATTGGCTTGGTGAACTGAACTCTAAACAAAGAGAAGTGCTGGCTAGACGTTTTGGTTTGTTGGGTTATGAAGCGGCAACGTTAGAAGATGTTGGCATGGAAATTGGCTTAACGCGTGAGCGTGTGCGTCAAATTCAAGTAGAAGCATTGAAGCGGTTGCGTGATATTTTGAGTCAACAAGACTTGTCAATAGAAGCCTTATTTCAAGCA
This sequence comes from Thalassotalea fusca, assembly GCF_053485835.1. Lineage (NCBI taxonomy): Bacteria > Pseudomonadati > Pseudomonadota > Gammaproteobacteria > Alteromonadales > Colwelliaceae > Thalassotalea > Thalassotalea fusca. The sequence goes on along the minus strand of NZ_JBQRUN010000006.1, from coordinate 69,080 downwards.
TAGGACAACAGCAAAGCGCTTTATTGATGGCAGTTGATAAAACTACACTGCCTCAAAGTTGAAAAATTTAACACCCCTAAATTTTACACGTTTAATGAAAAGGCAGCCTAGGCTGCCTTTTTTAGTTATGTGTTTTTATGCGACAACACCGCGTTTGCTTATTCAGCAAGTGATTTAAGTCGATATAAGTAATCTAGTGCCTGTTTCGGACTCATGTCATCAACAGAAAGTTGCTGTAACTCATCAACGATTGGATGCGTTGTTTCTATCAATGTAAGTTGTTCACCCTGTTTGCTAGGCTTCACTGGTGAGCCCTCTGCCGATACTTCAAGTTCATGTAATTTTTGCTTAGCGCGCGTTATGACTTGTTTCGGTACACCTGCAAGTTGCGCTACCTGCAAACCAAAACTCTTGCTCGCAGGCCCTTCTTGAACAGCGTGCATAAAGACGATAGTGTCGTCATGCTCTACTGCATCCAAATGGACATTGGCAAGAGTATCGAGTTGTTCTGCTAATTGTGTAAGCTCAAAATAATGACTGGCAAACAAGGTAAATGCTTTGGTTTGTATGGCCAGTCGTTCAGCACAAGCCCATGCCAATGAAAGGCCATCGTAAGTACTGGTGCCTCTCCCGATCTCATCGAGCAATACCAAACTTTTACTGGTGGCATTGTGAAGGATATTTGCTGTTTCTGTCATTTCTACCATGAACGTTGAACGACCACTAGCTAGGTCGTCAGACGCGCCAATACGGGTAAAAATTCGATCAACGATACCAATGTGCGCATGCTCTGCAGGAACGTACGCACCAATATGAGCCAGTAATACGATTAATGCTGTTTGGCGCATGTACGTTGATTTACCCCCCATATTAGGGCCAGTAATTATCAGCATGCGACGACTTTCATTGAGAGTTACTGGATTCGCAATAAAAGTATCTGCGGTCATCTGCTCAACAACAGGGTGGCGACCACCTTCAATGCGTATACCTGGATTGTTATCTAACTCTGGCTTCACATATTGAAGTGTTTGTGCGCGTTCGGCAAAGGTATTAAGAACATCTAGCTCTGCCAAGCCCGTGGCTAATGCTTGTAAAACCTCAAGTTCTGGCATGACTTTATCAAATAATTCATCATAGAGCTTTTTCTCAAGTGCTAAGAAGCGACTTTGCGCGGTCAATACTTGTTCTTCGTGCTGTTTTAATTCGTCAGTGATAAATCGCTCATTATTTTTTAATGTTTGACGACGAATATAATCAGCAGGCACGTCTTGAGCAGCACTCTTGCTGATTTCAATATAGAAACCATGGACTTTGTTGTAACCGACTTTCAGGGTTTGGATACCTGTGCGCTCTTTCTCTCTCAATTCTAATTGATTTAAAAACTCTGTAGCGCCTTGGCTTAAGTCGCGAAGCTTATCAAGCTCTTTGTCATAACCCGGAGCAATGACACCTCCGTCTCGGATCAATACTGGTGGATTCTCGACAATAGCTTCTGACAGCAGCGTAGCTAATTGTGGTAATGGCTGTATTGCTTTAGTGATAGGCGCTAGCACTTCCTTATTCGTACAGAAAGATAATGTGCCATTAATGTCAGGTAATGCGTGTAAAGCATGTCTAACGCGTGCAAAATCCCTTGGTCTCGCTGTACGTAACGCAATTCGTGAAACGATCCGCTCAATGTCGCCCAGCTGCTTTAGTTGCAGGTGTAAATCATCATAAATGTCCGCTTCAATTAGCGCAGTTGTTGCGTTTTGTCTGGCGACGAGCGTACTGATGTTACGCAACGGAAAGTGTATCCAACGCTTAAGTAAGCGAGAGCCCATTGGCGTGGCACTCTTATCCAATATTGATGCTAATGTATTTTCCTGCCCACCTTGCAAATTCTGTGTTAGCTCTAGATTGCGACGTGTTGCAGCATCCAATATAACGCCAGATTGGTAGGATTCGGCAACAATGGAGCGAATATGTGGTAAAGCGGTACGTTGGCATTCTTTTACATATTGAAGCAAGCAGCCTGCGGCACAAAGCCCTTTAGGGTAATCAGTTACGCCAAAACCATTTAATTCTTTCGTGCCAAATTGTTGATTGAGTTGTTTGCAAGCTGTATCTAGATCGAATTCCCATTCTGGGCGTCGACGTAAGCCTTTTAATCCTTCAACCAAATGAGTGCTTTCCATAGAGTCACTGTACAGTAATTCCGCTGGTGATAAACGTTGTAACTCTGCCTGTACTTGTTCTTCAGATTTTGGCTCGGTAAGAACAAATCGCCCGCTGGTCATGTCTAAATAGGACAAACCAAACCCTTGATTGGCTTGATATAGCGCAACGATCAAATTGTCCTGTCGATCAACCAATAGTGCTTCATCACTGATTGTGCCAGGTGTTACAACCTTCATTACCTTTCGTTCAACAGGACCTTTGCTAGTAGCTGGATCACCTACTTGTTCGCAAATAGCGACTGACTCACCCAGTTGTACTAATTTAGCTAGATAGGATTCAATGGCGTGATAAGGAACACCAGCCATAGGAATGGCATTACCACCAGATTTACCACGCGCCGTTAATGAAATATCGAGTAAGTCAGCTGCTTTTTTAGCATCGTCATAGAATAATTCGTAAAAGTCGCCCATGCGGTACAGCAAGAGGATATTTGGAAAATCAGCTTTGATGGTCAAATATTGACGCATCATCGGTGTATGTGTAGATAGATCAGTGGTTTGTGTCGTCATGGTTAATTTAGTAAGTGATTGAGCAGCCGCTTATATTTATGGAATGGCTGAGACTTCTGTCAAAATAATTGCGCCTATTATGCCATAGTAAAAATAAATAATCGGCGCATTTTCTTGTGAATATTCTAAATTGGAGAGAGGCACATATGCTAGCGCCAAATTCAACTCAACCTAAATTTAAAGCTACTGTATAAAATTCAATATCGTGACGGAAACATGAGTTTTTGAATAAGAACGCGAGCAATAAAGCCTAAATCTAGCAAAGAATATTTCTTTAAATAACAGCTTGTTATACATTTGTGTGGCATTGCACTCAAAAAAACTTAAATAAAATGCTTGATACTGTACGACCATACAGTATACTTTGCCCATATTGAATTTTGATACCCATATTCTGGAGCCGTTAATGGACGAAAATAAAGAAAAAGCCCTGTCTGCCGCACTGAGCCAAATTGAACGTCAGTTTGGTAAAGGTTCTATTATGAAGCTAGGTGAAAACCGTAGCATGGACGTAGAGACGATTTCTACTGGATCAATCGGACTGGATATTGCACTGGGTGCAGGTGGCTTACCTTTAGGTCGTGTTATTGAAATTTACGGACCAGAATCAAGTGGTAAAACAACACTTACATTAGAAGTTATCGCAGAAGCACAACGCAACGGTAAGGTTTGTGCGTTTGTTGATGCTGAACACGCATTAGACCCTATTTATGCTGAAAAGCTTGGCGTTAACATTAACGACTTACTTGTTTCTCAGCCAGATACAGGTGAGCAGGCATTAGAAATTTGTGACATGCTAACCCGTTCAGGTGCAGTAGACGTAATTGTTGTTGACTCAGTAGCTGCATTAACACCAAAAGCAGAAATTGAAGGCGACATGGGTGATTCACACATGGGTCTGCAAGCACGTATGTTATCGCAAGCAATGCGTAAATTAACAGGTAACCTTAAGCAATCAAACACTATGATGATCTTCATCAACCAGATCCGTATGAAGATAGGTGTGATGTTCGGTAACCCTGAAACTACTACTGGTGGTAATGCGCTTAAGTTTTATGCTTCAGTACGATTAGATATTCGTCGCATTGGTGCAGTTAAGAACGGTGACGAGATTGTTGGTAATGAAACGCGTGTTAAAGTGGTGAAAAATAAAATTGCACCACCATTTAAACAAGTGGAATTCCAAATTCTGTACGGTGAAGGTATTAACAACTTAGGTGAGTTAATAGACCTAGGTGTTCAAAACAAGATGGTTGAAAAAGCAGGTGCTTGGTACAGCTACAATGGTGATCGTATTGGCCAAGGTAAAGCGAATGCAACTAAATACCTTAAAGAGAACCCAGAGATCGCAAAAGATTTAGACTCACGCATTCGTGCACAGTTTTTATCTAAAGGCACTGAGCAAGAAGAAACTGTAGCAGAGTAGTTTTATTCTTGTTATGACATATGAGCGGTGCTTGAAAATAGTGCTGCTCGTATGTAACCACATTACCTACAGATAGTGCTTAATTAGCATATATCACTTAGTATTTTCGTTTCCTTTTATCACCATGATTTCCATGGACTGATTTCGCCAAATCTTATTTGCTGTTCATTCCAAAGATAGCTCATTTCTAAATGACCAAGTTACTTTTAAGTCGTTAATTGATAAGTATCATTCCTAATCCATAAATTAAGTTAAAAGATTAATTTTTCTTCCCATCCATTTGATTTTTCGTATTTTTAAATGCGCTTTTATCCCATAGCTTTGTATAAAAAGCATCCGTAACACTTGTTGTCGGTAGGTTGTTTTTATAAGGGGCACCGTCGTAATTTTCAACGTTGACGCATAAAAATAGTCAATGGTGACTTAGAGGGAATTAATGTCACTTTAGGGTCTTATCCTGTCACTTCAGCTTTTTATCGATATTTCCACACTTCTATTCGCTATTTTTTCCGTGCATCTGAGAAATAACGACCAATTTAGGTTGTTGTTATTTATGGTGCATACAATTTTTATTCATTTAAAAGGACTAAAGAAAAAATGAAAAACCTTAATAAAAATAAGAAATTAAGTTTTTATGTATCGAATGACCGTTCAAGAGGCGTTAGTTCGTTTGGTTTAGCGATAAAAGCAGGACGTTGTTCTTCAACGTCATCTACTTGTTGTTGCTGCTGTAGTTCAGCAGAGAAGTAGAGACAATTGCCGTGCCAGCTACCGTGGTGGCACGGCATTATTTTTAGACAAAGCTAAAGTGAGTAGAGGGAATGGCAATGAGCGATGAAAATTTAATATACGTACACCCAGCAATAACATGGCAAACCATCGATAGCGACAAATTACAAATCAGAGTCCCAGATGGACAGCATATAACATTGACAGAAAGTGCAGTACTAGCAGGCGCTATGCTTGAACGATTAATAGAGCCACAAAACTTCGAACAAATTCAAGACTGGGCGCAGCAGAAACAAATCGGTAACGAAGAACTTGAAACTGCATTGGCTACATTACACGAATATTCAATTATTGTAGAGTCGCGAGCTAAGCAAAACCAAGGTGTATTCAATAACGTTCTGAACTTCAATGTTAACTCAAGCAAAAGTATCCGCTCTGGATTGCCTTTCCCATATTTTTCTACAATAGAAGCAAAGGGCACTGGTTATATTTTCAATTGTGTAGAACAAGTAATTGAACAAACACAACCTGTACTCGATGAATTGCAAAATGAAAGTCAAACCGAAGGTCAACACCTGCGAATTGTATGTTCTGATATCGCTGATCAACAGTATTTACTAGAGCAAAACAGGCAGGCAGTGAAAGACAAAATCGCGTGCTTAACCGTTCAATGGACAGATGAATTCTTGTCGATTGGTCCACTTTATATTCCCGAAGAATCAGCTTGTTACGAATGTTTAAATGTGCGCAAAAGGGCGGCATCTAATTTCCTTAGTGAACTAGATGCGGTGCTGAAGAGAAATACGCAAAGAAGTGTTGACGTCAAACTAGATAGCACACTCGAATATCTTATTTCTTACGCGGTTAGTCGTTATTTGTCTCTAGTTACACGTGGCATGTTTCATCTTGTAAAACCTAATGAAGTCGAAACGTGGGATATTCTAAAAGCAGAAAAGACGGTAGGTGAAGTGCTGCGGGTTCCTCGTTGCGATGCATGTGGGCGTAAAAAATCAAGTGATCCAACGCGTGCTATTCGTGATTTAAATAGCTAAGGATTAGTCTCATGAATCAGCTAAATAATATACTTGAACGACTTGTCGCCCCAAACTTTGGCCTTCTTACTTATGTGAGTGAAGTTCAGTTGCAGCCAGTAGAACCAGACGTCTATATTGCAGTAGCCGAATATCAAGATCCTAAACTGGTGTCGTCACATACTCGCCATATGAACATGGGTGTTAATGATAATAGGCAGGCTTCAGGGGCAGGATTAGACAGAGAATCAGCACTGTGGTCAACCGTTGGGGAAGCTGTAGAACGCTACGCAGCATCAGTAGTTGATGTTGAAAATCTATATTACGCATCGTTCAATGAGTTAGAAGGTGAGAAACTTGATCCTCGCGACATGATCTTGTTTGCTGACTGGCAATATCAATTACCCAATTTTCGATTCCATAAGTTTTGTCCGGATAAACCATTTGGTTGGACTAAAGGCTATAACTTAACTAAACAATGTGACGCCCATTTACCTGCCCGTTTTGCTTATCTTGACTACGTTTCTAAATATGAACATGAAGCGATTGATAACGGGTATAGTACGGGATTAGCTGCTGGCCCTACGATGGAAGCGGCGATTTGCTCTGGCATAAGGGAAGTGATTGAGCGTGATGCTTTCTCCTGTTATTTTTTGAATCAAATTTCTCCACCGAAAATTGATATTGACGGTCATCTTGCTGTGATGCCTGAAAAACTACAGAAAGTACTTAAGCAGCAACACATAGACTACTATGTCAGTGATATAACTACAGAATTCAATGTACCTTGCGTTATGTCAGTCCTAAAAAGTGGCACTAAACTTGGTTTTTCGACAGGAACAAGTTGTCATATGCAAGCGGGGCGAGCATTAGAGAAAGCTGTCGTTGAATCGTTTCATACGTTTAATTGGATTCTCGATATAAATCGTTGGCAAGAGCCAATTGAACAGCCAGAACAAGTGCGCAGCTTTGCTGATCATGTTAGCTACTATTTAGATGGCAGCAGACATCAAGATCTAGCGTTTCTTACCAACCTTGCGCCTGCGAGTCAATTTGAGATTAAACCACAAGACTTTGAAGGCGACGGCTTTGCTTCTAAAGACGAGCTCAATCATCTGGTGGATTTATTAGCCGCACATGGATATGAAGTTTTCGTGGTCGATCTAACGACTGAGGACATTTCGTCATTAGGATTTCATGTCATAAAAGTCATTATTCCTGGGTTACAGCCGTTATATGCTGGCTATGGTAATCAGCACTTAGATCCTCGCAGGCTGACTAAGTTTGCTAATAATATGGGCTACCAAGTGCCAGAGTCGTTTAATCAAACCCTACATGCGTTCCCATAAAAGGAAGATTACAATGTCTAATTCTTATCAAGATTTTATGAGCAATATTGGATTACCTGCCGCAGACACTGAATTGCTGGAGCTCTTCCATGAATCATCAAAAGTTAATTACTCTACTGCGCTAAAACGTGACGTTCGCATTGGTGCTTACTTATACGACCCGCGCTGCGTTTTAGAAGCGAGTCGAAATAGAAAAATCTTTCAAACATCGCCAAAAGTTTCGCTACCAAAAGCGCGAAAACTTACAATGGCGTTAGACGACGCTTTTCAACAACGCACGTCCTGTCGAACTTTCGTACAACCACCATTAACGGCTGAAGACTTAGCCACTGTCTTAAACTCATTGCGGGTTACCCGCACTGGTTTTTCAGCAGAATTCGATGAAGTGCCTATGGCTATGCGTACATATCCGTCACCTGGAGGACTTTATCCGGTCGAGGTTTATGTATTGGCGCTCAATAGTGATGACATTGAACGTGGAGTTTATCACTTTAATTTTGAGACGCATGAACTTGCCCGTATCAATAGCCTACCGCAACCTGACGAGTTGGCAATGATGTTAGGAGATCACGACAAATTGCATACTTATAGTGCTTCTTTTGCTGTTGTGCTGAGTTCAGTACTACCACGGAGCACAGTGAAGTACGAAAACCTAGGCTATCGGTTCTCATTAATTGAGTCTGGCATTATGGGGCAACACCTCGCGTTGGCCGCCACGGCTGAAAATATTGGAAGTCTCTTCTGGGGCGCATATTACGATGACAAAATTCACGATTTACTACAAGTAGATGGTGTTGAAGAAATTGTCACTAATTTCATTTGGTTGGGCAATAAGGAGTAATCAGATGAGTGAACAATCTCTAAAGGCAGAACAGTCTTTAATAATGAATGTTAAACACTTTCTTTCTTTCTGTTGCGAAGACAACTTTGAGCAAGCAGGCATCGCATTAACTCAATTTCACTCCGTGGTGCAGAGCGAAGAGATACTTTCATTATTTGCAAACGTCCAAGAAGGTGCACCATTAATTCAAGGTGATGCATCAACATATTTCACAGGGGCAATTGATGGGTTGAGTGAAATCGACCAGCAAGCAATGATTAACGATAGCAAGCGCGTAGCACATTTGTTTGACCAATCGCAGCCACTGTTGCTTGTAAACATCATGAAAGAAAGTAAAAACCCGCCATTTGCTATTCGCATTTGTCACGGAGTTGGTGTTGTCTATCTACCCTACCGTACAGTTCAGCGCAATGAAGTAGTACACGAAATTACGCATTGCATAGTAACTTCTGGACATCATTTCTTAGATGAGGCACTGGCATATTATGCAGAGGTCAAGCTTGAGCAATCTCATTTGCCACGCATCAGCTATGTGAGTTTAGATTATTGCTTACAGGTTAGGCACATAGAGACACTCAATGGCATGGATAACCAAGATGTACTCAACATATACAGTCATGGAGTTGAATTAGCAAACCTCTTGTTGAATCAAATCTCACCGGGTGAGTTGATTGATATATATCGACAAATACCTTTGCTTATAGCGACCAAAAAACTTGAGCCACAATTACAAGCGCTGGTTGGTCATCAATGGCACAAACTCGCTAGTTGTGATGAGACAGCAATCACGCAGCCTGATCATGCGTCTGTGAATGATGATGCTGAATCGTTAAGTCATTCTCTTAACAAGGCTTATTTTTCAGGTGATTTAGCACAAGTTGGTCAGTTGCTAGAACAATTGTTTCCATTTAAAGAAAGCAATGATCGTTACGTCATTATGGCAATTATTCGAGGGCTATTTTCAGCACTTTGCTACGGTGACAATGATGACCCTTCAACAGCACTTACTTTTCAAACACTTTGTAACCGTATTCAGCAGCAGTGCCCAAATACGCCAGAAAGCTATGTCTGCACAATATTAATTAATTGTCTAAAAATGCAACATGCTAAGTCTTATCTAGAAATTCAAGAACTTGCAATTGAAGTAGGCGAAATATTTGATAAAGGGCTATCGGCTTTCCCTGAAAACGGTGAGCTAAATCTAATGAAAGGGAAGAGTTTATTTGATACGCCTGAAGCGCAAGGCGGTGATAAAACTTTAGCTCGTCATTACTTTGAACAAGCAACGAAAGATCCCTTCTATGGTACACAAATAATGCAGTTGGTGGCTAATACCTAATAAGGACTTTGATATGGAACATGTACTATCTATAGATGAGCTAAGAGTAAACAGTAATAAACAAGTGCTCTTAGACATCGAGCAACTAACAATAAATACCGGTATGCAAATCGCAGTAGTCGGTGGAAATGGTGCTGGTAAAACGACACTCATTGAATCTTTGCTAGGATTGAGGCAGTTGGCATCTGGACAGGTTAATTGGCTTTGCGAGTCATCTTCTATTGGTGTCCAGCTCCAGCAAGCAAGTTACAACACTGATATGTTGGTTAAGGAAGTCATTCTATTACATCAACATCTTTATCATCACTTGGATACTCGCCTCTATGCGGCTTTTAATATAGCTGCATTATCTGGGAAAAAATACGGAATATTGTCTCGAGGTGAAAAACAGCGCGTGGATTTGTACGTTGCCATGGCGCATAACCCCCAGATGTTAGTACTTGATGAACCGGGTACCGGTTTAGATAAGAAATACTACAAAGCATTCATTGATAAAATGGACGCGCTCCAACAGCAAGAGAATTTTACATTGCTCATGGCATCCCACTCTGCATTAGAACTTAGGCTGGCGTCTCATATTTTGTGGGTCGGCGATGGCCGAATTAAAAAGTTCAATCACAAAAATGTTCTTCTAAATTCCTTACTTGGCACAGTGAAAGTGGAGGTCGCCTGTGACGATACTCACATACTCGATAATCTTTACGAGCAACTAAACAATGACCCTTGTGTGAACAGAATCAGTAGGTTAGCAAATAATACATTGATTATTTACGGTTTAAATGAACTAAAGCACCAAATGTTTACCATTGCGAAACAGTTATCTTTTAGCAAATTCAGCATCAGTGAAATCCGTGAAGATGACTTGTTGTCATTCATAGGTGAGCTGGACTCAGCCGTTTAACGACAGGACATAAATATGAAATTGGTATGTTTACTCATTGTATTAGAAATCAAAGCTTACCTGCGAAACTGGGGCGCAGTATTTTGGACATTTGCTTATCCCATCGCGTTACTGGTTTTACTTTCGACTATTTTTGGTGGTCAAAATGTGGCAACAGTCGATGTACAGTTACTTAACGGCTTCCATAATAAGCAAGCTCAATTATTTGTCGCATCGTTGGAAGAACGTACACGTATGATTGATGGGCTCAATGTAAACGCTAGTTGGGTGGAGGGGAATGAAAATACACCCGCGCAATCTGGAACACTTCAAATAGCATTTTCAGAAGAGTTTGGTTCGTTAAATCATATTTCGTCGATCAAACTCTCTACTGTTGGTAATTTGGATGAGCACAGCGGTAGCTTTATTTCTGTTATCGCTGAAACTGCCGAAGTATTTAACAGGCATTTAACCAACGGTGAGCAACTCATAATAACTGACTATAGCGGTATCCCTTCACCAGAAGACTACAACTATGACGCTTATTTGATTAGTGGATTAACAGCGTTAACTGTGGTTTCAACTGCCATGTTTGGCTTCTGTACTGTACTTGTGAGTATGCGCCAGAATGGCTCGTTGAAAATATACCAGGTATTTCCTCTCAGTAAAATTCAGTTTTTGCTCGGTTTTATGCTATCTCGCGCCATCATTCTGTTTGTATTCTGTTTAACATTTTTTTACGGCGCTAACTACATACTAGGTACAGGAGTGACGCTAAGTATTGCGGAATTGACAAAGTTTTCATGTCTACTCTTTGTCGGTATTTTAGCGTTTTTAAGCGCTGGACTGTTGATGGTTAGTTTGGTCAAAAATGGCGCCACTGCTGTCGCAATAATCAATATTATTAATTTGCCAGTATTATTCTTATCAGATTTGTTTATGCCAGTGGCGATGATGCCGGAATTTATTCGCGTGGTCGCTGAAAAGTCACCTGTCTATTTATTCGTAAACTCGCTTCGCAACGTTACAGATAGTGGCGCTCAAGATTTACTTGGATTGACCTTTTTTAGCTTGTTCATCGCAGGGGCATTGTGCCTTTGGGGCTCAACTAAAACCTTTAAATGGAGAAATGCATGAAATATTCATTACTAACATTCTTGACTTTATCAGCGCTAATCTCGGTTGTGCCTGAAACATCGGCTAGTGAATTAGTTGTTAATGTTGAAAACTTACATACAGGAAAGGGGAAGCTATATACCAGTTTATGTAGTAGTGCACATTTCATGAATGGTCGTTGTGATTACGAGATTATTAAGAAAGTAGACAAAGACACAGAGCAGGTTGTTTTTAGTCAGATATCACCAGGAAGTTATGCTGTGTCAGTATTCTACGATGTGAACAACAATAGCGAATTGGACACAAGTATTTTTGGTATACCTAAAGAACCTACCGGCGTGAGCAATAATGTGGTTGGAAAAATTGGGCCGCCAGCTTTTTCTGATGCTCAAATCAACATTGATGAGCACGACAAAGAAATTACGATCAAAGTTTTTTAGCGAGTTCTACATGAATCAGAGTTCATATCAAGAAATCATAGTGTCGTGTAAAAACCTGACTAAATACTATGGTCATAGTCAAACCAACGTACACGCTGTTAAGCAACTGAATCTTGAAATCAAAGCAGGAGAGATGTTAGCGATCTACGGGCCATCAGGCAGTGGTAAATCAACCTTGCTTAATTTGATTGGACAACTCGACATTCAGTCTTCTGGAGAGATCGTTTTATTTGGTAAATGCTCTTCAACGTTGAGTGTCAAAGAAAAAACAATGCTTCGCAGAGAGAAATTAGGATTCATATTTCAAAATTTTAACCTAATGCCAGTGTTGACTGCAGTTGAAAATGTCGAGTTAGCGCTAACGACCCATTCTTTTAGCAAGCAACAACGTAATGAACGAGCCATGGAAATGCTTTCGTTAGTTGGGCTAGCGCAGCGAGCTCATCATTTTCCACATGAATTGTCAGGTGGTCAGCAACAACGTGTCGGGGTTGCACGTGCATTAGTTCATCAGCCTAGTTTAGTCATGGCGGATGAACCCACAGCGAATCTAGACTCCAAATCTTCTGAAGACATCGTTAATTTAATGAAGGATTTGTGTCGCCAGCAGCAAGTCAGTTTTGTTTTTTCAACCCATGACCCTCGTATTTTGGCGGCTGTAGATCGCAGTATAAAACTAGATGATGGAGAGGTAGTTTCGTGATTTGGATAAATTTTGCATGGCGGAATTTCGTTAGAAATACGCGTAAATCGTACTTCAATTTACTCATTGTTTTGATTGGTATGCTCGCGTGCATCATTGCCATCGGGTATATGAAAGCGACATTTATGTTGGTTAAAGAAGGCACGATTAGAGGTGGTATGGCACACTTACAAATTGCCAAGCAAGGCACTTTTGACGGCTATGAAGAGTCTCCAATGCAGTTCGGCCTTAGCAAAAATGAAGTAGCCCAAATTGAAATTGTCTTACGCAATGATGCCAATGTAGAATTTATTTTACCGCGAATAAAATTCCAAGGTTTAATCAGCAAAGGCTCTACTAGTTTGGTTTTTATTGGTGATGGCGTATCTCCAAATCAAGAACGTAAACTTGCGCAGAACTTTATCAATACCGTATCAGGTAAAGGACTTGAATATGCACCTGATGGTGACATGTACAACATAGTTATCGGATCTGATATGGCGCGTCTTTTAGGGGCTGCCGTAGGGGATAATGTGACGTTAATGGCCGTCACAGAATTTGGTGGCATTAATGCCATCGACGTTAATGTTTTTGGCATTTCAACTTCGGGCTCCCCAGAAGTTGATAAAATTCAATTATATGCGCCGATAGAACTAGCGCAAAATTTAATTCTGACTGAGAAAATATCACGGCTTGCGATTAAGCTAACCAATGATGAAGTGGTTAGTGCAACACAGACATCGTTGAGTAACACGATTTCACCACTCGTAGTTAGGAATTGGCAGCAACTTTCACCTTTTTATGATCAAATGATCAGTTTGTATGTTCGTCAATTTACCGTGTTTGGTGTCATTATCGCAATCGTGGTTGTTCTGACTATGTTAAACGCCATGTTGATGAGCTTATATGAGCGAAAACGCGAGTTTGCTACCATGCTCAGTATCGGAATTTCACCTTTATCAGTAAAGTCCAGCTGTGTTTATGAAGGGGTTTACATCGGGTTGCTAGCTAGTGTCCTAGGTATCGTTATAGGAGCGGGGGTATGTGAACTAATTAATCTTGCGGGAATAAATATGCCTCCACCACCTGGCCGTTCGCAAGGGTACCAATTAATGGTGCTATTTGATATGAAAGCGACCGCATTAGTATGCGCGATCTTAGTTGGCCTGTGTGCTATCGCAGCATGGCTTGCAGCGTCAAAAATCAACAATATGACTATTGTGGAGGCAATAAACCATGCGTAGTATTTCTCGATTCTTGACAATAAGCACTATTATTTTGTCATTCAGTTTTTTCGCCAATGCTACTACCGACGAAGTAATGACTGATGCGAACAAACAACTAGCTAACAAGATCCTTAATTTTTTGGATAAAGGAAAAGCAGAAGGTACACCTTTTCAATTGCTTATGTCAGTTGATGACTTAACTTCAGGAACAAGTCAGCAATACCGAATGAAAGACGATGGCAATACTAGAACGGTATTGGAGTTTTTGGACAAACGTCAACGCGGTCAAAAAATATTGTCAACAGAGAACGATATCTGGTTTTTTTCAACTCGCACACGTCGCGCGATTAAAATCCCACCTATTCAGAAGTTATTCGGTGATGCGAGCATAGGTGATGTCTCTCGATTAAGGTATACCCTTGATTATGAACCAATCGCACTTATTCATGATAAAGACACCATAAAGCTAACCTTGAATAGCAAGCAGGCAAGTGCAACATACCACCAAATAGAGTTGTGGGTAAGTGGCTCTGAATTTTTGCCCAAAAAAGCTAATTTGTTTGCAGCGTCAGGAAAGATGCTAAAGACTGTTAACTTTGTGGATGTTGAAATTGTTGAAGGCACTCCAGTAGTAAATCGTTGGCAACTATCTAAGCCTGGCCAAGCGTCAAAAATCACTCAAGTGACGAGTTCAGAATTTGCTTACATCAAAGCGAGTGATATCGAGTTTACCAAGAGCTATTTGGAGCTTAAAAAATGATGTCGAAGTATCTGCTGACAGTATTGTTTGTCAGTGCGATGGCTCACAGTCAAGAAGTAAACTTTGACCTGCTTAATATCACTTCTATGCCAATTGCTTATAAGGGACGACTAAATCCCGACGACTTTCTTGGGGTTGATGCAGTCGCAAATGAGACTGCACTAGTGACATCAGGCGTGATTAATGCCAAAGGGGTAAGTGTTAACTTTAGAAACCGGTACAGTTATTACGTTGTTGAGGGAAGCCAATCTGATAGAGATGAATTTGAATGGCAAGAGCTTTCTATTGACCACCTATTAGCTGACAACCTCATTGTAAATATTGGTAAAACGCAGTTACCTTGGGATATGGCAATGTCTTTTCAGCCTTTGGGCTTTTTTCAACGAGAATTGAATATTACTGACCTCACTGATAGCCAAAGTCGTTCTGCGGGCTTACCGTTAATTGCTTTTTCGTATTTAGCTACAAATTGGCAAGGAACTTTAGTTTATAGCCATGATTTTGAAAATCAGATAGATGGATTTAATCAAGGATTAGAGCAATGGGCAGGCAAGTGGGCCTATACTCTGGATCAAGGAGAGGTTGCACTAGTGATGCAAAAACCTCAGGGGCAACCCATTGGTTTTGGTTTGCAAGCGAACTATACCTTAAATGACAGCGCCGTATTTTATACTTCCATTTATGTGAGAAAAGGCACTCGCCGCCCTCAAGATATGAGACTCTTAATGGATGATTATATATTTATGGGGCAGTATCCTTTTTCATATTCGTCACTTAATTCACAACAAAAATACTCAAGGTATGTCGTCGGCTTGTCGTGGCAGTTGTATCAGATAAGCTTTACTACTGAATATAGCTATGACGAACGTGGATTAGATGACACGAAATGGCGTAAATTTATCGATAATAATACCGCAAATCTTGTACTTTACCATAGTGAGAGACAGGCATTAGGCGAGCTAGCGTTATATTACGATAATCAAGCAATCATCAAAACAGGTACTCGGCAAAAATACTGGTTCGTTAACGCTCTGATGGATCTTGAACAAAGCAGTTTAGGTCTGTTTGTTAAGATTGATGGCCACGACTTTTCTTCGATTTCAGGCGCTACATTTACACATCGTTTAAATGACGCTACAGATCTGAGCCTGAGCTACTATCATTTCGCAGGAAGTCGTTCTAGCGAACTGGGCAGTTTGCCTATCAAATCTGAATTCGAGCTTATGTTCAAATACCTGTTTTAACCTATACCTTTCTTAGCCTAGCGAGCAAAAAATACCATGGTTACTCGAACAATTGCACCAGAGTTTTATACAAGTGAATCGCTTTTTGAGCGAGAAAAATCTCAGCTGTTCCCGTCACAGCTATTTTGTCTGACACATGCTAGTGAGCTGCCAAATGTTGGAGATTTTGAACGCTTTAAACTTTTTGATGACGACATTCTACTGAGTCGTCAGCGAGAAGGTAACTTATTGGCCTTTGCCAATACATGTTTGCATCGCAGAGCAACGTTAGAGACAGAGAAGAAGGGATGCAAAAAACGTTTTACCTGCCGATACCATGCTTGGCAATATGATAATTCCGGTGTGCTAATCTCTACAAGGGAACAGCTACCACAGCTTGAGTGTAAGCTAAGCTTGTCTACTTACCCTTTATTTGAACTTGGCGGTTTGCAGTTAGTGCAACTAGGTAATGAAGATGATGTTGGTAATGTTGATCTGACAAATTTAAAGCAATTCTTTGAGTTTTATGGTGTACAAAATACCATAGTTGCACATTCGCAGGAGTATGCCTGTTCGGCAAACTGGAAGATTGTTACCGAGAATTTCTTAGAATGTTATCACTGTGCGCCGAACCATCCTCAGCTTTCACAAGCCGAAGGACATGTAGAATTATTAGAAAATGGCGACATGAGCCAATTCATTCAACAACAAAATGCCTACTTCTCAAGGGCAGAATCTTTCGAGCACTTGGTACCCGAGCCGCAATTCATTAATAGCAATAATGCCGTTTACTCAGTCATCAATGGTGTGCATTTGCAATCGCCTCGCGCTACAGGGACGCAAACAGGGCAACTCATTGGTTCACTACTAGGTAAACAAGAAGGTATAGATCATGGCTTTGTTTATGGTTCTCTGGGCCCATTCTTGCACTTTTCTATATATTCAGATCACGTCGTGGTTGTGTGCTTTGAGCCCAAAACAGCAGGGCACACGCAAGTCAAATTGTTTTGGTTAACTAATGCAGATTTTGATCACAAGAAGTTACCAACGTTGAAATGGCTTTGGCACAATACGATTCAACAGGATTGCCAGCTATGTGAACTCGTACAACAACAAGCAAAGTCAAGCCGAGCTACGTCGGGTTACTACACTGACATGGAGGCTGACAGTGCTTATTTTAGCGCTTGGTATAGGCAACACTTTGTCAACAACGATATAAAAGATATAAGTGTTGAATCTACTAAAAACAGAAGAACTGCTTAATCTTCTTAGCACCGTCGCGACTGCTATTTAACTCACTTTTGTTCTCGTCGTTCATTATCAACATTAGTTTACCGCCAAACCAGCGCTGGATTTCTTTAATGTGGTGAATATTGATCATGTAACTGCGATGCAATCTAATGAATAAAGCAGGATCAAGTAAGTCTTCCAGTTGTTCGAGTGAATAATTGACTGGATAAGCACGATCAAATGTATAGGCGCAAACGCCGCTAGCGGTGGACTTTAAGTAATAGATATCGTCAGTTTTAAGTATGAAAATTCGATCGCCTTGTTTACTGACAAGGTGTGGTTCATGTGTAGTATTCGTAATTGGTGTTTTTTGGCTGGTACTTAGCTTCTGATGCACTTTTTCAACAGCTTGTTTCAATCGTTCGGTATCAAATGGTTTCAACAAGTAATCTACTGCATCTTTATCAAATGCTTTAATCGCATATTCACTGTAAGCGGTAGTGAATACGACCAAGGTATGTGTCGGCAATGAACTTAATACATCAAAGCCATTTAATTCTGACATATTAATGTCGAGAAAAATAACATCTGGATTTATTTTGTTAACTTCGTGAATCGCAGAAAGGGGCTCTTGTGAATTGCCTACAATGTCAATGTTGTTAATTTGAGATAATTGATGGCTTAACTTGCTAATGGCCATCGCTTCATCGTCTAAAATATAGGCGGTGAGTGTTTTACTTTCCATATCTATTCCCCAATCTACGTTTGTGCTATATACAAAGTTGCAATTGCACCAATACCACTGGACGTTGAGCCATTTTCTAAGCTTAATGATGAAGATGGACAATGCTGAATGCGCGTTTTAACATTTTTCAGTCCTACTCGCCTGTGAGTGTCTAGCTTCAAAACATGCTCTGGGAAGCCTACGCCATTGTCACTGACTGAAATTTTAAGTTTGTTGTTTACACGCTTAATTGTCACATTAATGTGTAAAGGCTTATTTTTATTGTTATGTTTGATGGCATTTTCTACTAAGGTTTGCACGATAAGAGGTGGAAGTAAGTAATTATTACTTTCGGGATCAACATGAGTGTCGAGTGTGAGTAGTTCACCGAAACGAGCCTTTTCAATGCTAATGTAACGTGCGATTAGGTCTAACTCGGCTTGCACTGTTATTTTTTCTTTGTCAGACAACTCAAGTGAAAAGCGCAGCAATGCTGCAAGGTCATGCAATATGCGATCAGCTTCATCAGGATTAGTGTGAATCATGGCAGATATCGTGTTAAGACTATTGAACAATAAATGCGGGTTTAGCTGATACCTAAGTGTTTCTGCCTGCGCTTTATGCAGGTTTATTTTGCTCGAAATAAGCATTTCACTATATTCATACACGCGTGCAATTGAATACATAATTAACGTCCAAGAAATTGACATGACCAAGGTGTTTTCCATGTCAAAAACATATTTGCTAAAAATTACGCCTTGAAAAATATCTTTGGCGATGTGTCCTATTAATAAGGAAATCCAAAGGATCAATAACTCAAGCAGGTAATGACCGCGTTCTTTATTCCTAAGTTTGAAAATTAAATAGCCAGCAGTCCACAGCGGCCACCAATAAAAACACACAAACCAAGTTAATGCGGCTAGTAACTCGGCAACTATCACGTTTGATTGATAGGATGAGCCGAAAGCAGCAAACACAACTGTTAATACAAACGATGTATAGAAAGTGAATTTGTAATATCCGAGTTTTGAAATTCTTTGCGTGACCATTTCCCTTCCCTAGTAGTCGTTGCGTGATAACGCGTTGATTCCTTTACGCTACCTATAACATTTAAGTGAAACCACAAGCCATTTATATTGTTTTTTTATCATGATTTACATTGTTTGTTAACATTTTTGTTTCATTTGTCCCGCACTTTCATTGTTTTTTCATGGTAATTAAAAAATACTAGTCATCGTTGCTCATTAATGGCATATCGGGGGGATTTTCATTGCTTCCAGGTGCTTAGCGATAAATATGAATGGGTTAATTAAAATGCTTACTGATTAAATTGTATTTATATCAAAGTGTTAGGTTTTGTTTGGTGACTTGGATTATTTACGGAACTTGCGAACTACTACACTTTGATTGAGGTTGAAAATACAGATTCTGCAATCTGTTTACACCTCATAACAAAATGTTTTAGACGTCTATACGTTTAGAGGTTGACATATCTAGAAATCCAAGCGACATTATAACCATTAAAAGTTTAGCCGAAGAATTGCAAAAAGGTGGATGCTTTATGCCCATTAAAATTCCAGATCAGTTGCCCGCACTTACCGTACTAGATAACGAAAATATTTTCGTTATGTCTGAGCACCGTGCGGTTAATCAAGATATTCGTCCGATGGAAGTCGCAATTCTTAACTTGATGCCAAACAAAATAGAAACCGAAGTACAAATTTTGCGCATGCTTGGCAATACGCCGTTGCAGATCAACATCGAGTTTATTCGTATTCATGCTAATGAATCTAAGCATACGCCTAAAGAACACCTTGATAACTTTTATCGACTATTCGACGACGTTAAAGAGAAGCAATACGACGGGTTAATTATAACTGGCGCTCCACTAGCGTTGCTGGATTACCATGATGTTACGTTTTGGGACAAAATATGTGAAGTATTTGACTGGGCAGAAAGAAACGTTACTTCAACGATGTTTTCGTGTTGGGCTGCACATGCGGCGTTATATCATCATTATGGTATTCAACGCCATTTACGTAAGCAAAAGCTGTCTGGTGTTTATCGTCATTACCCGATAGATCCGCGTGAGCAACTAACCCGTGGCTTTGATGAATCCTTTTACGTACCACATTCGCGTTATGGTTACATTGAACGTGCAGAGTACGAAGCTATCGATGGTCTGAGGGTTTTGGCTGAATCTGAAGAAGCAGGCGTGTACCTCGTTGCGTCAAAGAATAAGCAGCAAGTGTATCTCACGGGACATCCAGAGTATGATGCAACTACGTTGTTAGAAGAGTATCAGCGTGATCTATCTGCTGGAATATCACCCCAAATTCCTGAGAATTATTTTACCAATGATAACGTAAACACGCAGCCAAAAAGCTTATGGCGCAGCCATGGCAGCCTTTTATTCACCAATTGGCTCAACTATTATGTATATCAAATCACACCGTATCAGTTAGACGCTAATAGCATTCAGGCGATCCACCCTGAAGGATAAATAGAGAAGTAGTATGAAAAAATCAGCATCTTATGCCTTATTAGAGCAGCAACTAGGCCAACGAATACTTATCCTTGATGGTGCGATGGGTACGATGATTCAGGCTTATAAGTTTGAAGAGCAAGATTATCGTGGTGAGCGTTTTGCTGATTGGCACTGTGATGTCAAAGGCAATAACGACATGTTGGTATTAACCCAGCCTGACGTTATCAAAGCAATTCACATGGAGTATCTGCAAGCTGGAGCAGATATTTTAGAAACGAATACCTTTAACGCCACCACTATTGCTATGGCTGACTATGACATGGAGCAATATAGCGCAGAGATTAACTTAGTTGCTGCGCAAATTGCACGTCAGGCAGCAGATGAAATGACAGCACAAACACCTGACAGACCTAGGTTTGTTGCGGGGGTTTTGGGACCAACTAACCGTACGTGTTCAATTTCTCCAGATGTAAATGACCCCGCATACCGAAATGTCACGTTTGACGAGTTAAAAGATGCTTACATTGAATCGACCAAGGCATTGATTCAAGGTGGTTCAGATATCATCTTGATCGAAACTATTTTTGACACATTGAACGCAAAAGCGGCGATTTTTGCCGTGGAAACGGTATTTGAAGAGCTAGGTGAGCGTTTACCTGTAATGATTTCAGGTACAATTACTGACGCCTCAGGTCGAACGCTTTCAGGGCAAACTACAGAGGCATTTTATAATTCATTACGTCATGCACAACCGATTTCATTTGGTCTCAACTGTGCGCTGGGGCCGGTTGAATTGCGGCAGTATGTTGAAGAATTGAGTCGTATTAGTGATGTGGCTGTGTCTGCGCATCCAAACGCAGGTTTACCTAATGCGTTCGGTGAGTACGACTTTAGTGTCGATGACATGAACTTGCACGTAAAAGAGTGGGCAGAATCTGGATTCTTAAACATCATTGGTGGTTGTTGTGGTACAACTCCTGCGCATATCAAAGGAATGTCAGATGTAGTTGCAGGCGTTACGCCGCGCAAAATTGAGCCGAGAGAAGTGGCTTGTCGGTTATCTGGCTTGGAAGCACTGACAATCAACAAAGATACTTTGTTTGTTAATGTGGGCGAACGTACAAACGTCACTGGTTCAGCTATATTCAAGCGACTTATTACTGAAGAGAACTACGACCAAGCTATCGCTGTCGCTTTACAACAAGTGGAAAATGGCGCTCAGATTATTGATATCAACATGGATGAAGGCATGTTGGACTCCAAAGCTGCGATGATTCGTTTCTTGAATCTTATTGCGGGTGAGCCAGATATTGCCAAGGTGCCAATTATGTTGGACTCGTCTAAGTGGGATATCTTAGAAGAGGGACTTAAGTGTATCCAAGGTAAAGGTATCGTCAACTCGATTAGCCTGAAAGAAGGCGAAGAGGCTTTTCGCCAGCAGGCTGAACTGTTAAGGCGCTACGGCGCTGCTGTAATCGTGATGGCTTTCGATGAAGTCGGTCAGGCCGATACCCGAAAACGTAAATATGAGATTTGTCACCGTGCATACCACATCCTTGTTGATGAAATTGGTTTTCCGGCGGAAGACATTATCTTTGACCCGAATATATTTGCTGTAGCAACTGGTATTGAAGAGCACAATAACTACGCGGTTGATTTTATTGAAGCAGTTAAAGACATTAAAGATAACCTGCCTTATGCGATGATCTCTGGCGGTGTTTCAAATGTCTCGTTTTCGTTTCGTGGTAATAATCCGGTACGCGAGGCAATTCACGCCGTATTCCTTTATCACGCCATTAAAAATGGTATGGATATGGGCATCGTAAACGCGGGGCAACTGGCAATATATTCAGATATCCCTGAAGATTTGCGCATTGCGGTTGAAGATGTGATTCAAAACAGCGACGACGGTGCAACCGAACGCCTGCTCGATACTGCAGAGAAATATCGTGGTCAGGCAGGAGCGCAAGACAGTAAAGTCGATCAGGCATGGCGCGAATTGCCAATCAATAAGCGATTGGAGCATGCGTTGGTTAAAGGTATCAACGAATTTATCGTTGAAGACACTGAAGAAGCACGACTAGCGGCAGAGCGCCCACTCCATGTAATTGAAGGGCCGTTAATGGACGGCATGAATGTCGTAGGTGATTTGTTTGGCGCTGGTGAAATGTTCTTGCCACAAGTAGTGAAATCTGCGCGAGTCATGAAGCAAGCTGTTGCTCACCTAAATCCTTATATCGAGGCGGAGAAAACGGTCGCCAAATCTAATGGTAAAGTGTTACTAGCTACTGTAAAAGGCGATGTTCACGACATAGGCAAAAACATCGTTGGCGTAGTATTACAATGTAACAACTATGACATTATCGACTTAGGTGTCATGGTGTCGTGTGAAGAAATCTTACGTGTTGCTAAAGAAGAAAAGGTCGATATTATTGGCTTGTCTGGGCTTATTACACCGTCACTTGATGAAATGGTACATGTCGCCAAAGAGATGCAGCGCCAAGGTTTTACTCTTCCGCTGCTCATAGGTGGCGCGACAACATCTAAAGCTCATACGGCAGTGAAAATCGCCCCACAATATGAACATCCTGTGGTATATGTGCCTAATGCTTCACGCTCGGTATCAGTTGTGAGTAATCTATTATCAGATACTCACCGTGGTCCATTTATGGAACGTATCAACGACGAATATGTTCGCGTGCGTGATCGCCACTACAAAAAAGGACCGCGTTCAAGTTTAATCTCTATAGAAGATGCACGTGCCAATGCCGTACCGTTAAGTTTTGAGGACTACACACCCAAAATACCGAATAAGCTTGGTGTTACTGTGCTGGAAGAACTCGATTTAAACGTTGTGCGTAACTATATCGACTGGACACCGTTCTTTATGACATGGCAGCTATCTGGCAAGTATCCATTGATCTTGCGCCACGAAGTGGTAGGTGAGGAAGCAACTCGCTTATTCAATGATGCAAACGCGATGCTCGATGACGTAATCAACAATAAGAAGCTCAAGGCAAAGGCAGTGTTTGGTTTGTTCCCTGCTGTGCGTGTAGGTGATGATGTTCAATTGTTTGAAGATGATGAACGTGAGCAACCCTTGATGAAGTTACACCAATTACGTCAACAAACGAAGAAACCTGCGGGGCAATATAATCGGTGTTTGTCGGATTATGTGGCAGATGAAGCTTCCGGCGTGAAAGACTATATGGGAGCGTTTGCGGTTTCAGCAGGCTTTGGTGCAGATGAATTAGTGAAAGCTTTTGATAAGGATCACGATGACTACAATAGTATTCTGATTAAGGCTGTCGCTGACCGATTGGCAGAAGCGAGTGCCGAGTACTTACATGAGCGTATTCGTAAGGAATATTGGGGCTACGCGCCCGATGAAACGCTTGAAAATGACGCACTGATTCGTGAGCAATATCAGGGGATACGTCCTGCACCAGGTTACCCAGCGTGTCCAGAGCACACGGAAAAAGGGCTTCTGTGGCAATTGTTGGATGTTGAAAATAACATCGGTATGGAGCTAACATCCAGTTATGCAATGTGGCCGGGGGCAGCGGTAAGTGGCTGGTACTTTGCGCATCCTGATGCTAAATATTTTGCTGTAGCGAAAGTGGCTAAGGATCAGGTGCTTGATTATGCGCAACGTAAACATTTTACCTTGGAGCAGGCTGAACGTTGGTTGTCTTCGAATTTGGATTATGAGCCAGAGTAAATAAGTAATAACGAATGATGGGGCATAGCTGCCCCATTTTTTGTGCTACAAAATAGCGTCTAAAGCATCGCTGAGCTTTTTCACACCAATAACTTCCATACCTTCAATTTTGTCTTTTGGTTGATTATTAAAGGGAACAATGGCGCGCTTAAAACCATGCTTGGCAGCTTCGTTGATGCGCTCTTGGCCACTGGTTACTGGGCGGATTTCACCTGACAATCCAACTTCGCCAAACACCACTAAATCTTGCGGCAATGCTTTGTCTCGAAAGCTAGAAACCAATGCCATAATAAGTGCTAAATCGATGCCTGTTTCAGAGACTTTAACGCCACCAACCACGTTAATAAACACGTCCTGATCGTTCATCTGTAGGCCGCCATGACGGTTGAGAATAGCCAAAAGCATCGCGAGGCGGTTTTGCTCAGCACCAACAGCGACACGTCTTGGGTTGCCGAGCGCGGAGTGATCAACCAATGCCTGAATCTCGACTAACAGTGGGCGTGTTCCTTCCCATAACACCATAACGATACTACCAGGCGTTTGTTCTTCGCTGCGCGTTAAGAAAATTGCTGAAGGGTTTTTTACCTCTTTAAGTCCGGTGCCGGTCATGCCAAAAACACCAAGTTCATTTACTGCACCAAAGCGGTTCTTGATGCCGCGAAGTGTGCGGTAGCGTGAATCGGTGGAACCTTCGAGCATGATTGAACAATCGATACAATGTTCTAAAACCTTCGGGCCAGCGAGAGAGCCATCTTTAGTCACATGGCCAACGATGATCATGGCGACATGATGTTGTTTAGCAAATCGAGTAAGAAAAGCGGCAGCCTCTCGTACTTGCGACACACTACCTGGTGCTGATTGGATATCAGACATGTGCATGACCTGAATAGAGTCAATGACCATAATCTTCGGCTTTTCGCGTTCCGCGATATGACAGATATTTTCAACACTGGTTTCAGAAAGTAGCTTTAGGTTATCGGCTTTTAGTCCAAGCCGCTGCGCACGCATGGCAACTTGCTGCAATGATTCCTCACCAGTGATGTACAGGGCAGGCATATGGTTTGAAAGTGCGCACATTGTTTGTAGGAGTAATGTACTTTTACCTGCGCCGGGTTCACCACCGATTAACGTTGCGCTGCCCGGTACCACACCGCCACCTAACACCCGGTCAAATTCGACAAAGCCTGTTGAAAAACGGGGTAAATCAGCCAAATCGATGGTATCTAATGTTTGTACCTTAGCTTCGGTCATGCCAGCATATCCACTAAAACTGCCTCGGGAACTGCTTGGCGCTTTGGCAGCACGATATTCAGAAATTGTGTTCCATGCTTTGCATTCGTTACATTGGCCTAACCAACGTGAATAGTCGGCACCGCAATCGGTACATACAAAGGCGGTTTTAGTTTTTGCCATGGTTTACTAGCTTTCCCTTAAATTTATAAGCAGCTAATCGAGACCATTAGTTGCGTAGTGAAAAGGCTTGTTATTCTAGCGGAGCATTACATGAGGTCAAGCATACTTGCAATCACTATCATTGATTAATTTTTCTTTGAATC
This sequence comes from Thalassotalea fusca, assembly GCF_053485835.1. NCBI lineage: Bacteria > Pseudomonadati > Pseudomonadota > Gammaproteobacteria > Alteromonadales > Colwelliaceae > Thalassotalea > Thalassotalea fusca. The sequence goes on along the minus strand of NZ_JBQRUN010000006.1, from coordinate 43,590 downwards.
TTGGGTTATTAAATTGCCTGATTAGTTAGACAATGAATCTACCGTCAAATTTTTGTTGGTTTTCAGTTCGTTAATTTCGCACCGCTTGAAATCTTCTTTTCAAAGTATTTGTTGATGAACTATGAAGTATAGAAACAAATAGGGGGTAGATGATTAAACGCTTTAAAATTGCGGCCTTTGGCCGTAAATGAGCAACTAACTCGATTTGATAATCGAAAGTTTTGCCAACCAATTCAATAACAAGGTATAGTTGTTGCTTATTGATACAAAGTTCACGTATATACTAATAAGAATTCAACAATGTTATATGTAATGATGGCGTATATGAGTGTTGGTCTATTGACAGATAGAAACAAAGCGTAAATGACAACAGATTTTTCAAAGTATCAAAAAATTATTGATCAATTTAGTGGCAAAGTGTTCGATAGTGATTTCGAAGCACGTTTTAGCGCTGTTACTAAAATTGTTCCTAAGACGGAACGCTTTCTGTTAAAAATGGAACTTAAACGGTTAGCTAGTCCTTGTACGCGCTTAGTGGATTTGCGAGGTCTAGTTGATGGCGAATGTCGTCCATACGAGCATGAATCACGTGTTCATTTTCTTGATGACTTGGCTATTCGCGTGTTTGAGCAGGCACTGAATAACTATGGTAGTTATACATTTGGTGTGTATGAAGCGGTAACCAATACCGAAAACAATTTCCGTGTCATCTATCAACGGGAAAAGGGTAACGTAGTCTCTCCGACTGCAAGCAGCGAGCGAATATTTGAAAAAGTGCAATATCCGGCACAAATTTTTCATTACGGGCCTTATTTTAATCGTAGCGAAGAGCGCATGAACTTTGCTATTGCACTTCGTATTTATTTAGATGACGAAACTGCAGTAGAAGCTACTTCTTCCGATCTAAGTGTCTCTGGTTGTAAAATTCGATTGACAAGTATTGAGGATCTTAAAGTTGGTCAGCAATTACAGATTAAATTCATCGGCTTAGAAGGTGAGTTTCAGTTTGGCAAGAATGACAATTTTTATTATGAAGTTCGTAATATTCAAATAATCGAAGATATCCAGTTGCTGGGAGTGGCACGTGTATACAGCAGTGATAATCAACGCGATGGATTTGGACAATTTTTAACTGGCTTTATTCAAGGCAATAAACGTCGTTATAAAATCAATTTAGATAATTCAATTGAAGCGATTCAATCAAGAGCGTTTGAGCAATTTACTTTGCCGAAATCAAATGAATTACCGATATTCATTGATAATTCAAAAGGCCTTTCTTTACCAAGGTATGCACTCACCTGTAATAATAACCAAGGTACCTTTCAATATTGGCAAGATGAACTTAAATATTCGGCCCTGTCATTTCTGATCACGCCAGAACGATTTCTACGACTAAAAAAGGCGAAAGAACTGGGACGTAATCTCTTGGTTTATAGCTTTGTGCATGAGCGAGACGGTCGAAAGTACTTTTATACTGCTGATAATATTCAACTTGAAGAAGATAAAGACTTTATGCCTCTATATTTGGGCTTTGCATCCTCTAAGCTCAGTTTTGCTGTAACTCAGTTATCGCTATTAAATGTAGTCAAGGAGTTTGCTCATTCGCCGTTAACAGTGGCGAATGCACTCCCTAAGAAAGAAGCTTATCGCAACTTACCGCCGAGTAATGACGTGATGCAAATGCTCGCACCACTTAATCATATTGTTGTTGCTGCTGATATTACTGAGCCACGTATGGCTGAGTCTTATAAGACAATTCCTTTTGAAGGGATTGATACGATGAAGCTGAAAATGTTTGGCCACAAACGAGTGTCAAAACCTTTAAAGGTGGACTCCGTTGGTATTAGCTATCGTAATCAACGTCAAGAACCGCGGTATATATACACAACCCCAGTTGTCATAGAAATTGGCAAAGTCACTTGGAATGGCGTATCAAAAGATTTTTCAACATCAGGGTTAAAAGTAGAGTTGGAAAAGTCAAGTGTGCTTAACAGGGGCGACATCGTTAATGTTGGTTTTCCGAATCTTCAAAAAATCACATCAGCCTTTGATTTAAAAGCATTGCCTTATGAAGTTGTCCGACTCAACGCCGACAAAACGGTTGTTAATCTGAGAGTTTATGTTGAAAAACACCAACATATCGGCCGTTCATTCTTTAAAGCATTAATTGAAAAAAACCATGAAAAGCTAACTACAGATCAGTATGAAATGGTAAACCCTGGGCTTGCAAAAGCCTTGCGTAATTTATACGCAAGTGTTGTAACGACACCAAACTTGATCGTACAAACGAGTGGCAGTCGTTACAAAGTTGAAACTATTACTGGCCGCTGCGATCGAATGCCTTTAATCTCTCACTGTAAAGAACTGAGTGACCGCACAAAATTTCATAACCTTTACCCGTTGCTAAACAACATTAAGGCGATGAATGAAATGAATAACACCTTGAAAAAGCTGCAAAAAGGCGTACCTCCTGTGGTCGATATTTTGTACATTTCAATTAAACATAACGGTGAAGCTGTCGACAAAGCGGTAGTCACGAAACTTGAATCAGAACTGCAATCAGAAAAGCACAAGCACCTATTTATTCAGCGGGCGCTGAAGACGGGGGATTTTTTCTGCGTACAAGTGAAACTGTCACGAACAGAAGAGCCCGATATGGACTTCTTAAGCCCTGAGTTGAGTTACATTGGCTCTTACGCTATTCACCGCGGCAAACAGCTCGAACAGGAGATTTGGAGTGTTGTAGGGTGTGTTTCCGTGTTAGATATTACACAAGAAGCTCTAGTGAGATACAAATTTGTTCCTCATGAGTTTTAACTAGGGAATCGTAAGATATATGCGGCCAATTGATAAAAACACCGCGGAACATTACAAGTGGGGAGACGATTGTGACGGTTTTCACTTAGTTCGAACACCGCGATTGAGTGTTATCCAAGAAATCGTCCCGTCTGGCTGTGCAGAGGTAAAGCATTTTCACCATAACGCAGAACAGTTTTTCTTTGTATTATCAGGTATTGCCACGATGGAGTGTGAAGGAAATGTACACCAGTTAACCGCGCATACGGTTATTCACATACCCGCAGGCGTAGTGCATGGGTTGTCTAACCAACACCAGCAGCCGTTGATATTCACTGTTACTTCTACACCTCCCTGCCACGGCGATCGGGTAGAGCTAGTCTAGAGTTTTGCTATTTTAACCAATGAATGAGCGTGTCTAACCCTGTGTGGTTAATTGCGCACGCGGCCTGTTGCATAACAATAGGTTTGGCATGAAATGCAACACCCAGATTAGCAGCATTCATCATGATTAAATCATTGGCACCATCACCCATTGCTACAGTTTGAGTAAACGGTAAATTGTAGGCTTGTTGCAATTGGCGGAGTGTATCAGCTTTCACCTGTGCATCTACAACATCACCCAAAACTTTACCTGTGAGCTTACCGTCAACGATTTCTAATGTATTTGCGCGTGCTTCGTCAAGCGATAGCATTGATTTTAAATAATCTGCGAAATAGGTAAAACCGCCAGACGCTATCGCAATTTTCCAGTCGTGATGCTGTAGTGTGGTTATCAGTTCTTTCAGGCCTGGCATTAAGGGAATGTTATCGGCAACCTGTTTAAGTATACTTTCAGGTGCACCCGATAAGGTTGCCACTCTTTGGTGTAAACTCTGCGCAAAGTCTAATTGACCTTGCATGGCAAGCTCTGTCACTTCCGCTACTTCTTCACCGACCCCCGCAAGTGCCGCTATTTCGTCGATGCACTCTATTTCGATCGTGGTTGAATCCATGTCCATGACCAAAATGCCGGGTTGAGAAAGCGAAGGGGCGTTGTCCAATAGTGCTAATTCTAAACGCTGTGTTTGTGAATATTGCGCAATTGCCTGACGGCTTTGTTTAATATCGTTAGTGGTTACCTGAAAGCGATAGCTCGTTAGATTATTTCGCTCGTTTATCGCTGTTAGCGCTTCACAAGTCAGGTTGGCCGATTCAACACATTCGAGCAATTGTTTGAGCGTGATAGTAGAAAAAACGACTAGCTCTAACAATCCTTGTTCCTTAGCTTGTACCAGTTCAGGCATTGAACGCTGTGCAAGCGTGTCGATTTCTTCTGGTGTAAATGCTAATACTGTTTTGCTGCTAATTAAGAGTTCTGAGGCACTTACACTGCAATTAATGGGAAGCTCTGTGTGCTTAGCAGTGACAATTTGCGCTAGTGAGCGCGTTCCAAATACAGAAGAAGGGATGGCAATACCAGACAACGACACGACAGGTTCCTAATAATAAACATTTAATTTTACGTCATAAATTACTATAGTGTAGACAGATAAGTATGAGTCAACGCCAGATTTTATGACACAACAAGAACTGCCTTTATACCCTAAATTGTCTTCGATTTATAATAAAATAATGCAATTAGCTATAGCGATAGTCTTGATTATCGTGTTGATGAATATGTGGATTTCTACTCATAATCATATGAAACAAAGTATCGAACAACAGTTTACCTTTGTAGCCGAACAATATTTGGATCAAACAGCAAATGGCGTAAGTATATTCGTTGATGAAAATCGAGAGCAACTGCAGGTTTTTATTGATGGTATGGCACAAAGTGAATGGGTTGAGGGCATTTTGGTTTATGACGATACAGGATTAACGATTGCCGCTAACCACAAGCCTGACTCAATCAATGACTTATTTGGTATCAGTGCCTATCGACCAAATGTAGCGAATGAGAAAGTGTCGTTTGTGCGAGAAATAGCACAGGGGAAGTTTGAAGGGTATGTTCGTGTTACGTTAGCCAAAAAAGCTTATGTGTCAACATTAAATCAAGCAAGCCAAGATCATTATGACTTACTTCGATTGATGATGATTATGGCAGGGGGCGTTGGGTTTTTACTTACCCGAGGGCTCAATCGCTTTAGTCGTCAAGGTTATCGATTACCTAAAGATCAACCACACAGTAAAGCGTCAAATGATGCTTGAAGCTAGTAATCAAATAGCTCACTAACATTTGTCTGCAATTGCTCAGCAACGGTATCTGGTGACTCTGAACGCAACGTGCAAAGCTGTGCAAATATGGTGGGAATATTGACAGGGGAGTTGTCTTTTCCTTGTTGGCCAAAAAGCGGCATACTCGGCGCGTCAGTTTCCAAAACTAGTGATGACAGTGGTAACTTGCTGACAGTTTTTAACGTTTTTTGTGCTCTTGGGTATGTAATCGTACCGCCAATGCCCAGTTTAAACCCAAGATCAATGTAGCTCTTTGCTTGTTGGTAACTTCCAGAGAAAGCGTGAATGATGCCTCCACGCTGACATTTTATGCGAGAAAGTGTCTTATGCAAGATTTGATGCGATTGTCGGTGATGAACAATTAACGGTTTGTCTATTTGATTAGCGAGTTGAATCTGTGACTCGAATACTTCAATTTGTAGCGATAAATTGTTTTGCTGTTCTGCAATTTTGCCATCTATGCCCGTTTCACCGATGGCGATAATGTCTGTCTGCTTTGCTAACGCTAATTGTTGCAACTGCTCAAGAGTGTTATTGTCAACAGTACTCAGAAACCATGGATGAATGCCCAAACATGCTTGCAGCTTAACCGTAGATGGATGATGGCTCAATTTAAGTACTTTGTGCCAATTCTCTGGGCCAATGCTAGGTACAATGATACGTGAAATGCCAAGTTGTCCGCATTGTTTCAGCAATGATGCTAAGGTATCGGAAAAACTATCAAAATCTAAGTGACAATGAGTGTCGGTAAACTGGTAGTGCATTCGTATAATGAATTGAGTATGTGGTTAGATACTTAGTTAAGATTACCACAATTCGTTCCGATTTGTTTGAAACTGAGCATTGGCGTTCAAGGAATATTGTGCAGCTAGAGGTATTTAGCCGCACGTTTTTCAAGTGCTGGTAATTTCTTTTCCAAAGCAAAATGTTTGACAAAGTCTTCATCGAGCTGTTGTTTTCGAATCAAGTTACTCGCAATATAAACCGCATGAGCACTTCCAAAAGGTTGCTTAATCAATTTAGCAGGGGCGCAGTACTCTAATACTGCTCGAACCATGTCGTATGAAAAGCTCCATTGATGTAATAAGTAAGCGCCAACTTGACAGTGATCAGTGCCAAATATCTTGCGTTGTACGTCAATTAATAGTTGACTGCTATTAGGTAATGCAAGATATTTTTGGGTTAGTTGGGGTTCAATGCCCAGCAAAATCAACATACCTAGGCGGTGAAGCAAGCCAACCAACAATGTTTGCTCTTTTTCATTGAGCTCGACCAGTGAAGCAGCAAATTTAGCAGTTGCAAGTGCGGATGTTTGCTCGTCGGCAATTGAAAAGCCCGGAATGTCAGCTTGTTGCGAAAACAGTTCCGCCGTCATCACAATCAAGCTTAACGTTTCTACGCCCATCTTTGTAATAGCATCGCTGATATTGGTTAGCGGCTTATTGGATTGGACAAAGCTGTTATTTGAGCATTGTAAAACTTTAGCTGCAAGTGCTGGATCTTGAGTGATGATGTCAGCAATCTTATCTGAGTCGCAATTATTGTCATCTAAAAGTGCTTTTAATTGTACGTAAACTTTCGGCGGGCTTGGCAGCGTCTTAACCTGACTCACCGCTTTTACAACTACTGCTTTCGTGATGCGACTATGTGTGTGTTTAAAGTTTAGTAACTGATTAGCAATATCAGATGCGCTGTGACCTAATCCAAAATGTGCATGGGCAAATTCGTTGGATTTTTTTGAACCTGCGTTGTTGTCAACGATCACGCGAATGACATGTGGATATCTGATAGAAATAGCTTTGAGCACATGATAACCACTAGTCTTGTTTGGTTTTTCAGTGCAAATGACAAGTTCTATTTCATGTTGCGCGATAGCCTTAACTGCACGAACAGCGTCTGTAAATAAAGCTGTCTTACAGCCACGATTACTAAGTTCGGTCGCTAATGACGCAAGCTGACCACTTGCGTCATCGAGTAACAATACTTTCATGCTTGAAGTAAACGCTTACATGCGTTCCATTGTTTCAATGCCTAAAATATCTAACCCTTGCTTGAGTGTGCGGCTAATTAACAAACAAAGTGCTAAACGAGATTGTTTTACTTCATCAGCAATACCGTCTTTTAGGATTGGGCATGCCTCATAGAAACTCATGTATAAACTCGCGAGTTCATATAAGTAGTTACACAGTAAGTTAGGCGTACACTCAGTGGTTACTGCAGTTATCACATCTTCAAGCTGTAATAATTTCAATGCGAGCGCTTTTTCTTGCTCTTGGACAATGTTGACCTCACTAATGAAGCTCGCTGTATCCACATCGGCTTTGGTAAATATACTTTGAATACGCGAATAGGCATATTGTAAGTAAGGAGCAGTAGCGCCCTCAAAGCTCAACATGGTTTTCCAATTGAAGATATAATCGCTGGTTCTGTTCTTAGATAAATCAGCAAACTTAACTGCGCCAATACCGACTTTTTCAGCAATCTCCGCGAGTGTTTGCTCATCATAGTCAGGGTTTTTCTCTGCGATTAAATCTTTAGCACGTGCAACTGCTTCATCAAGTAATTCCGCTAGCTTGATTGTGCCACCTGTACGCGTTTTAAATGGCTTGCCGTCATCACCCATCATCATACCAAATGGACAGTGCTGGTAGGCAACATTGTCTGGTAAGAAGCCTGCTTTACGCGCTACGATTTCCACTTGTTTAAAGTGCAATGCTTGGCGTGCATCAGTAAAGATAACAATGCGGTTTGCTTTTAGTTGATTAACGCGATAGCGACATGCTGACAAATCGGTTGTTGCATATAAGAATCCACCACCTGATTTTTGCACGATAAATACAGACGGTTCGCCGTCTTTATTTGCCATTTCATCAATAAAGACAACTTTTGCGCCTTGGTCTTCAACGGCAATATGTTTGGCCATCAGCTCATCTATAACTGCAGATAAGTCGTCGTTATAGGCACTTTCACCCATAACATGCTCACGGCGTAGAGTCACATTGAGCTTGTTGTAAATTTCTTCACTGTGCGCTATTGAAATGTCGATAAATTGCTGCCACAACTGATTGCAATCGCTATCACCACCTTGAAGTTTTACAACATATTCGCGTGCACGATCGGCAAAACCTTCTTCTTCATCAAAGCGAACCTTTGCTTCACGATAAAAGTTTTCTAAGTCGGCTAGTGCTGTTTCTGCGACTTCATTGCCAGCTAATTTATCACTCAGGTGCGCCAGCAACATACCAAATTGTGTGCCCCAGTCACCCATGTGATTTTGACGAATAACATTATCGCCTTGAAATTCCATCGCACGAACAACGGCATCACCAATAATGGTTGAACGTAAGTGGCCAACGTGCATTTCTTTCGCTAGGTTAGGTGCAGAATAGTCAACGACGATATTTTGAGGAATCGTCGACTGGCTCACTGCTAAGTGCGAGTCTTGGCTCATTGTTGCTAGTTGTTTAGCTAGCCAGTCGTTGTCTAAATGAATGTTGATAAAACCTGGGCCAGCAAGTTCCACCTTACTCGCAATACCTGACAAATCGAGGTTTTCTACTACTTTAGTGGCAAGTTCTCGAGGGTTTGTTTTCAACTTTTTCGCTGCGCCCATCACGCCATTGGCTTGATAATCTCCAAATTGAGGTCGGCTTGACACATTAACAGCAGGGTTGGTGTCGTCTGGGAGGCCTGCAGCTACCATAGCTGCCAATACTTTTTCATTCAGTATATTGCGAATATTCATGTGCTTAGACTCTTTGCATCTGTTTCATGCTGGTAGCGTGTTGCGTTCGACGTATTGATGCTCGCTACCGCGTAAATTAATTTGTAATCGATTTTGTGACGAATTATACAGTTTGTTGTGAATCGCCACGGTCAACCGCTAGTGCTCTCTTGTTTTATGGAAAACAACTTCAGGGTAACGCTCTTGTGCCAAACTTAAGTTCACCATAGTAGGGGCGACATACGTTAAGTTATCACCGCCATCTAGCGCTAAGTTGTCACTCGCTTTGCGTTTAAACTGTTCCATGATTTTCTCGTCTTCACAGGTTACCCATCGTGCGGTTGCTACACTGATTGACTCATAGATGGCGTCAACGTTGTATTCTGTTTTTAAACGATGAACAACAACTTCAAACTGAAGAACACCGACAGCACCAACTATCATGTCGTTATTGTTCAACGGGCGAAATACTTGAACCGCACCTTCTTCAGATAATTGAATCAATCCTTTTTGCAATTGTTTCGCTTTTAATGGATCTTTTAGGCGAATACGGCGAAACATTTCTGGTGCGAAGTTTGGAATGCCACTGAACTTCATCATTTCGCCTGCAGTAAATGTATCACCAATTTGAATACTGCCATGATTGTGCAAACCTATGATGTCACCAGCATAAGCTTCTTCTACGTTAGCACGATCACCTGCCATAAAGGTAACGGCATCGGCAATCTTAACGTCTTTGTTTATACGCACTTGACGCATTTTCATGCCTTTTTCGTACTTGCCTGAACAAATACGCATAAAGGCAATGCGGTCACGATGTTTCGGATCCATGTTAGCTTGAATTTTGAATACGAAACCAGAGAATTTTTCTTCTTCGGCAGATACTTCGCGGACGTCGGTTTGTCGCGACTGTGGTTTAGGGGCCCATTGTGTTAAGCCGTCTAACATGTGATCTACACCAAAGTTACCAAGAGCGGTACCAAAGTAAACAGGTGTTAGTTCACCTGCCAAAAATTCTTCCAAATTGAACTCATGTGATGCACCAATAACGAGTTCAAGCTCTTCTCGTAGGTCATCGGCATAGTTTCCTATTGCGGCATCTAGTTCTGGATTGTCCAATCCTTTAATTACGCGCTTTTCTTGAATAGTATGGCCTTGTCCAGATTGATAGAGGATCGTTTCGTCGGTCAAAATGTTGTATACACCTTTGAACTCTTTACCCATGCCTATAGGCCAAGTGATTGGTGCACACTTTATTTTTAAGACGTCTTCCACTTCATCCATTACTTCCATTGGATCTCGAGTGTCGCGATCCATTTTGTTCATGAAAGTAATAATTGGCGTATCGCGAAGGCGCGTTACTTCCATAAGCTTAATGGTTCTGTCCTCTACACCTTTTGCGGTGTCGATTACCATTAAACATGAATCCACTGCCGTTAGTGTACGATAAGTATCTTCAGAGAAATCTTCGTGACCCGGTGTATCAAGTAAATTGACTAAACAATTACTGTAAGGAAATTGCATTACCGAGGTGGTAATTGATATACCACGGTCTTTTTCCATTTCCATCCAGTCGGATTTTGCATGTTGTCCTGACTTTTTCCCCTTTACGGTACCTGCTTTTTGTAGTGCTTGACCAAAAAGTAATACTTTTTCCGTAATGGTGGTTTTACCCGCATCAGGGTGAGAAATAATCGCAAACGTTCTACGTAAGTCGACTTCCTGCTGTTGTACAGACATGCTTAATACCTAGTTAAATTAATCGGACAAATTCAAGAGCGCGATATTATAGCGAAAATGGCCACTAAGAGCAGCATTTATCTGCGGTTATTTGCATAGAGCGTGTTGTTTTTTGTCGTACGAATTTTGTTCACCCTAAACGTGTTTGAATCAGATGTCCGGTTTGTAGTACGGTTTTAGCTTCTTCCTTGGGCTAAGTACCTATTTCCATGCAGGCAATAATGAACAAAGCGCGCTCAATTGAACCCTTCGGGCAGCGCCTGTTTGGCATTTATACTGTGTTATCGCCTTGCTTGAGGACGACTGCATGGATGCAGGAGGTAGAGCGACGCAGGATGCCAAAGCCGAGGACAACTACACTACGAAGGCTCTGCCTAGTCTAAATGCCAAACATGCTGCTGCAAAATCATACAGCAAAGAACAACACGCTCAAATTTCATATATAAAAGGATCGTTTAAAAATTTTTTATTGACTTTGTTGATTACGAGTGTAATTCTTTGTGTATTACGATTGTAATCGTAAGTGGGATTGGATAAAGTAACTTCAAGCATATAAATAGCAATTTAAATAGAAATATGAGCGATTCACATATGATAGAAATCAGTAAGGCCGAATTTGAAGTGCTTGAAGTACTATGGCAAAAGAGTCCACTAGATGCGCAGCAAGTAATCGAAGCGTTAAATGAAGAAAAAAGCTGGCACGACAAAACCGTAAAAACTTTACTTAATCGCCTTGTAAAAAAAGAGGCGATCAGTTTTGAAAAAGATCAACGAAAATATCTCTACTTTCCGCTTATTGCCAGGGAAGAATATACCAGTAAGGAAAGTTCAAGCTTTATTCAGCGAATGTTTCGCGGCAAAGTTGCACCGTTAGTTGCTGGGTTTGCCAGTAAAAATGATCTGAAGAAAGAAGATGTTGAAGCATTAAAATCGATCATTGAGCAATGGGAAAACGAAAATGACTGATTTTCTGCTGAATTCCATTGTGCCGCTAACGCTGCTGATGTTAGCTGTTTTGTTATTACGGCACATGTTTACTCGTCATGTTGGCGTTACACTGAGTTACTATAGCTGGGGTTTAGTACCACTCGGGCTATTAGCCTATCATTTTCCGCTGCCGATAGTAGCTAACTTTGCCAGTGCACCTGTATCGATTGATATTTATCAGATTGTATCGAACAGTGTGCCTAACGACACAATGACGTTATCTGCAATGCTGTTGGGCGTTTGGGCATTGGGCTTAGCGACATTTATTAGCTATGTTGCGATATCACATGTGCAGTTTTACAAGCAACTTTCTTTGGTTAAACACGAAGACATGAGCCAACGTTTACCCGTTGAGGTCTATTACAGTGAAGCGGTGTATTCTCCGTTTCTGCTTGGCTTGTGGCGACCCAAATTAGTGTTGCCTGAAGAATTTAGTACTCTTTATAACGAAGAACAGCAGCGACTGATCATCGCGCATGAACTTTGTCACTATCAACGAAAAGATATGTGGTGGAACCTATTAGCTTGTAGCGTAGTTGCATGCTTCTGGTTTCATCCATTGGTGTGGTGGTCATATCGATATTTCCGCCAAGATCAGGAATATTCTTGCGACTTTGCTGTGCTGGCGCGCACACAGCGAAGTTGCAGAATCAACTACAGTAAAGCCTTGGTAATTACAGCGGAGTCAACACCGCCTAGCACCTTTGCCTTACTTTCTTTTAATGAGTATGGAGAGCGAAATATGATGATGAATCGTATTCAATTAATTAAAAACGACAAGAGAACAAGTTTGCGTGCAGCCGTGACCGCAGGTGCAACGATGTTAATGTTATTAACAACGGCAAGTTATGCGGGCAATTCGATGCTAGGGGAATCAGGTGCGAAGGGAGTCAAATCTAAATCGGCAGAGCTATCGCCAGTAATGCGTGTTGAACCAATTTACCCAGACCAAGCGATTAAACAAAAATTAGAAGGTTCAGTGTTGTTGCAGTTTGACATTGACGCAGATGGTACGACCGAAAATATCTCAGTAATCAAAGCTGAGCCTTCAGATATATTTAATAAGAGTGCGAGAAGAGCACTGAAAAAATGGCAATATAATGCAAATGGCAAGCGACATGAAGGGCAACTGGTTCAACTAGATTTTTTGCTTGGTCAAGGCAGCGCTAAACGCCAATCGTTATTGGAGCGAATTGAAGTTCAAGGGAAATAATTCCGATTTATTAATGTGAATAGGTCTTAACTCTATCTGTCAGACTCGATTAACAGAACTCAATCAAGTCTGACAGTCGCATATATACCAGAAGCGGCCGTACGCGGCTTGCTTTTTAGGAGGATGAAGTGTACGGCATGGCGGACATTTTATTCTTTCACGTGAAAACACAAGACGTGTTGTTCAGTGGAATCGAGTGATACTGTGAAGTTGCAGTTACAAATTGTTGTGTGCCAAATCATAGAGCGTGACGATGATGTTACAAGAAGCGTTGAATACAAAGTTATCCAACGTGTTAGTTCACATGGAAGACCAACGTTTCTAAGCAAATAATAAAATAGGGGAAAAATCATGCACAGAATAATTCAGGCGCTCGCGTGTTGCTTGCTATTAAGTTCAGGTCAAGCTATTGCACAGAATAAGCAGCTAACGCTTTTAGAAAAACGAATGGACGCAATTGCAGAAAAGAGCATTAGTCTGGATGGGCCGGGCTGCTCCATAGGTATAATCCAAAACGAACAGTTTATTTTTAAAAAAAGTTATGGACTAGCCAATTTGGAGTATCAAATTCCACTCAATGATAAGTCGGTGTTCAGGATGGCGTCGGTATCAAAGCAATTTACAGCGTTTGCTGTTTTGCTGTTAGCCGATGACGGAGCCATCAAGCTGGATGACGATATACGCCAGCATCTGCCTGATTTAAGAGACTATGGAAGAAAAATCACCATTAATTCAATACTTGGTCATTTCTCTGGTTTAGGGAACTTCGAGGATCAACTCGACACGTTACGTGAATCTTCTTTGAGCGGGTTTATGATTGGTAGTGAACAATTTGTATCAAATGCAGAATATTATTCTGTAATTAAAGATTTTCCGATTGTGCATGAGCCTGACACTACTATGGAATACAGTAATCACGGATATATCATTCTGGCAAAATTAGTAGAGCGGGTAAGTGGAATGACGATACGCGAATTCACTGACAAGCGCATATTCAAGCCGCTTGGTATGAACAATACGTTTTTCTCAGACAGCGCCGAAGAGGTAATTCCTAACCGAGCATCAGGATATCGCTCGCCTGGAGCAGGACAACAACTTAATCATTTAACCGCTTTACACACTATTGGTGATGGGGGCTTATTCACCACCATCGATGACATGCTTATTTGGGACAATCACTTTTATACTCCTAAACTGGGTAAAAATCCGGAAGAATTAATGGCGCTGTTGAACAAGCCAAATGTTAATATTCCTGATAGTGACGAAGGAAAATGGTATTACGCCAATGGGCAAAATACCGATGGTCGTTATTTTTTCCACAACGGCGGCTGGGTCGGCACAGATACTAGCTATATACGAAGACCAGATACCAAAACGTCGGTTGTTGGAATGTGCAATTCTGTGTCACTGAGCGTGAATGATTTTACTTATGCAACCTTTCAGATATTGGCTGATTTAAAATTGTGGGATGGGGAAGACCCTTCGATATATTGAAGTAAAACTCGAAAGCGGTTGATGGAACGGCTATGACTCAAAATGAGAGGAAGTTATGCAAACTACTATTAGAGCATTGTTTTTAATATCGATCTTCCCCTTATGTTTGTTATATTTTCTTTTTTCTGACTGGGAACAAGATTGCGGAAATCGGGTCTTGGCTCACCATTCTGGTGAGCAGGAGCTATATGTATTTCAACGTGCTTGTGGAGTTGGTAGTGGGTTTTCGGTAAATGTTTCAACTTTTCGTAGAGGAGATTCCCTTTCAAATGAAGATGGTAATTACTTTGTTGCGGTAGTTACTAGTGAAGAGCTTTCCAGCGATGATGTTAAATTGAGTGTTGATCGAGCTGGCGTTTGGAAGGTAACGCTGCCCCGTGATAGAGTTACACATGGTAAGTTTGTGAATAAATCCCACTCAGAAAAAATATTAATTGAGTATTATTAGAAAATCTATATTTGGTGGTTCCTAATATGTCTTATAAAGGCCTCGCATACTAGCGGGGCTTTTAGTATAGGGCCTCTATTTTTCAAATATACCTGTCACGTCTAACTTCACTCATGCAAATTAACAAGGTTTTTGAAATAGCCCTGAAATAAAATGACTTTCTTGCTCTGTAAGTAATGGCAATGTATTTACAGGTGCCGTTGATGTCAGCCCGCACGCTTCTATATTTGACTGTATAGCATTACTCAACAATGCAATGCTAGATTGTCTATCAAGTGACAATTCATTCATTAAGGTATGACAAGCTTGCTCAAGTGAAGCCTGAGCATATGCTAATTTGTTGCCGTATGTCTGTTGTGTATACATAGCTCTTACCTCACGTTGGTGTTTGCACTCTTAGATATGAGGTAAGTGTATTAGTGAGTGAGCAATAAAAGTAGCGTATTCATGTAGTGGAATGTGTTAATTTGTAATCGTGTAAAATCACTTAAACGATTTACGCATAACAATGGCATCTTCGTAACCAGTTTCTGCCGGGTAATAGCCAGTACGACGGTTTATTTCAACGTATTCTTGATTGATATATAACATCAATGCAGCAAGGTTCTTTGCCCTAACTTCTAAGAACGACAATTCCGCTCCTAATGCTTGAGCTTGCTGGTGATAATGATGAAGTAGCTGTTTTCCAATGCCTTTGTTTTGGGCGCTTGGGTTCACGCAAATATCCATTAACGTGGACTCACCTGCGACATATTCACCAATATAAAATCCTAACATTTCTTGCGATTTTGATTGAGCATAGTAGCCAAAATAACGACCCCCAATACAGCTGAGCATAGTTTTTTCACTCCACGGATGGCTATGACATGCGTTTTCAATACGCATTAGTTCAGCAATAACGTCAGGGCTAGTAGGTTGGAAAGATATTAACTGATTAGGTTGTTGGCTAATATTTGCCATAATTTTTTCTTCAATTCACTATTTGTCGCAATAGCCGACAGTTCTGGTGTTGTTAGTACATTTTTTAAAAAAGAGATATCTTGTGCAGGCGTAAAATACCAGTTAGTCGTGCCCAGATCGATGTGGTCACTTGTCACGGTGACGTCATCGGTAGTTAGTGCCAGCGTGTGTAAAATATCTTTAAAAAGTTGATTGTCTTTAATATCAATTGGTATTGGCAATGTAGTAGCAGTCGATTGCTTTGTCGTTGCTATGTCACGACGAACCCAAACAGGAATTTCTATCGCATTTAACAAAGCTAATTTTCGTGAAGTTAACTGCATTTTGCGGCCAAACAATTGTATGATGTGACAGTATAATCATTTATAGAACGAAAGTTAACAAGCTAAGCACACTTCATAGTTAAACGCTTAACTTGGCATGTCTTTTTTTCAGGGTTAAGTGAGCTTCAAATGCTGGTACAGGCAAAGGCTTACTTTCATAATAGCCTTGGAAGTAATCACACTTTGTTTTGGCCAGAATTTGTTGATGCTCACTTAATTCTACTCCTTCTGCGACTACTTTTAATGACAGTGTTTTTGCCATTGTGATAATCGCTCGAACAATACTTTCATCAACTTCACTTTCGTGGATACCTTTAATAAATGACCGATCTATCTTTAAGGTGTCGATTGGAAATAGCTTCAAATAACTCAACGATGAATAACCTGTCCCGAAATCGTCAAGCGATAACGAAAAGTCCAACGATTTCAACTCGTGCATAGTTTGAATAGCTTCTTGTAGATTACTCAATAACATGCTTTCTGTGATTTCAATATTAATGCCTTTTGCAGACACTTGGTATTGGCTTAGTTTGGCTTGCAACAGCGTAATTAAGGTTTGAGGCTGGCTAAACAATTTTGCTGATAAATTTATCGACAACATGCTTAATTCAATGCCGTTTTGTTGCCAAAGCGCTTTTTGTTTAAGCACACTATCAATAGCAATACGATCGATTTGATCAATGATGCCACATTGCTCGGCAAGTGGGATAAACGCGTCTGGCGGAATCAATGTACCGTCTGGCTCTTGCCAGCGTATCAAAGCTTCGGCGGCAACAACATCTTGCGTATTTACATCAACAATCGGCTGATAATAAAAGTCAAAATATTGATTGTTGATAGCGTTTAACAACCGTTGTTCACGTTCCAGTTGCAATGTCACCTCATCATTCATGTGTTGCTCGTAAAATCGGTAGTGGTGCTTTTGTGTTGTTTTTACATCAAGCATCGCGATCATAGCTTTGCGTATTAGTTCATCCGCGTTGTCGGCATCATTTGGATAAAATGTGATGCCGATAGCCACGTTAACTTTAAATGGACTGTTATTAACATCAAAAGGTGTTTCTAGCGCCGATAATAGCTTCTGTGCGATCTTTGCGCCGCCTCGCTTCGGGGTTTTGAGTTTAGCCAGCAAACAGAATTCGTCATTATTAAAATGTGCCAGTACGTCTTTGTCTTGAATAACACCTTTGATACGGTTGGCGACTTCTACGAGCAATTGCTCGCCAGACTGATGACCATACATGTCATTAATTTGCTTAAAATTGGTAAATTCCAGATAGATGACCGTTGGGTGTACACCATTCGCTGAGGCATTGAGGCAAGACTGATTGAGTAACTCTTGAAACAGCGTTCTGTTTGGCAGTTGGGTGACTTTATGGTGAGTAGCAAGCTTAGTTAATTGCGCCTCTGCTTCTTTTTGCTCAGTGATGTCTCTAAACACTCCAAGGTAGTTAGTTGTGACGCCGTCTTCGTTGTTAATCGCTTCAATCTCAAGCTCAATTGGATAAATCATCCCTGAGGCCCGTTGATCATATAGCTCACCACGCCATGAACCATCTACTTTGGCCTGATTAAAAATGCGTTTCATTAATTGCTCATCTTGGCCTTTTACCGGAGCTAATCTTACAGGGCGGCCTACTACTTCGGATTTTAAATGATGAGTAAGTTTAACAAAGGCGTTATTGACTACTTCAATAATGCCATCCGTATTGGTAATCCAAACACCATCAGAGGTGTTTTTGAAGGCAAAAGACAACAACAATAGTTGCTGCTCATTTCGTTCAATAATTTGGTTTTTTTGACGCAATCTCACTGATTCTTTGCGTGTGAAGTACCAGTTGTAACCAAGCATAAACATAATACCCGTTGCGACAGCCACAACTATAACCAGCAATTGTTGATCCTGTTGTGAGACAATTTCCGCATTTTTAAGGTGATTTTCCTGTTGCAGTAATTTGATGGTGTTATCGCGCATGGCAAGCTGGTGCTGTTTTTTCAATTGATTAATTGAAACATCCTGCGCTTTGGCCAACAGATCTGTCGATAACTTATGGTATTGCTCGTAATTCGCTAAACTTTGCTGAAAATCTCCCATGCCTTTGTATGCTAGGCTGATTGCCAAAGTTACATCCGCTTCTTCTTTAATGAGTTGTCTGCTTTGATACTCTCGTTTAACTTGCTCAAACAAAGATAAGGCGTCTTGAAATCTGGTTTCGGCCAAATATAGGTGAGCTAAAGCTAAGTTAGTACGTGTTTGATAAAGTGAATCGGCCAGTGAATGGCTAATTGTTTGTGCGCTTTCAATCGCGATTTTACTTTGAGTTAATTCGCCTACTTGGCTCAGTGTTTCAGACATGGCGATGAGCGCCGAAATTGCTAATTTAGGATACTCATTTATGCTTTCATGCTGCATGACTTGATTGAAATGGTGGATAGCGTTATCAAATTGCGTGAGTTCGTGATAGTAGATGCCTTGGTTCGTGAGGCTGCTCAGCACACCCGAAATGTTTCCAATTTCTTGAGAGAGTATTTTGGCTTTTTCAAGATAATTGATCGCTTCTTGGTAATTTTTTTGTGCCCAACTGATTAACGATAAATTGTTTAGTATGTCAGTTTGCCCACGCGTTTCTTCGAGTTGTTCATATTGGGTGAGTGCCGATAGAAAATTGGATTGTGCTTGCTTATAGTTACCAGTAAAGAAATATGCGACGCCCAACATATTGGTAATTTGGGCAACATCTAGTCGTGTAAAAAACAACTGTTCATGTTCAAAATTTAGCTTAGCTTGCACCAAATTAATCTGTTGTTGTTTTAGAAATGATTCGCCTTGCTCAATCAGTCCCAAATAATCGCTTTGGAAGTAATGGAGCTCTATATCCGCTTTAGCGCGCAATTGTTCCAGTGCGTTACGGCTTTTAGGTGGAATGAGTAAACTATCAAGTTCGTTTGACCATTGCTGGTATAATTCTGAGTTTGCTAATCTTGCCGATGCGAGCACGAGCTGCGTAATAATTGCCGCTTTATAGTTTTCAGAAGTATCTTGTTCAAGTTGTTGATATTGATTGAGAAGAAATTGATATTTACTCTGTTTGGTATGGGAAGGGTCGGCGATATATTGATGAATGTGTAAATAATTTGAATTGGCAAAAACAGGCGATGGGAACGCTACAACATACAACGCGAACGAGATTAAAATACTTCTAAATAATTTTGTATATACCATACCGAACCAGAATTCATTCGAACGTCATTGGACATCCGTAATCCACTTCGAAAATATAAAAGACGAAAATTCAGTATACCGAGCAAATAAATTTATTCAAATGCTAAGAGCGTATTGAGCGTTAATGTGTGAATTTTGTTCAGATTGATCGTGTTTTGATCGCGGTGCTCGCTTTGTAGCATAGTTGTTTTACGTAAAAATCGAGCGCAGCTACCGCGACCTGCTCACGCTAAGTACCTACATCTATGTAGGCAACAATTTGCAAAGCTCGCTCAATTGAACCCTTCGGGCAGCGCCTGTTTGGCATTTATACTGTGTTATCGCCTTACTTGAGGAGAATAACTACACGACGAAGGCTCTGCCTAGTCTAAATACCAAACATTCAGCTGCAAAAATACACAGTAAAGCTCAACACGCTCTATGTTTCATGATGATGTTGTGAAATTGCTAAAAATGTGAAAGGAGGAAATGGCAGGGGTAGAGAGATTCGAACTCCCAACCGTCGGTTTTGGAGACCGCTGTTCTACCAATTGGAACTATACCCCTGCAACGGAGGTGAATTATACTGATGCAATATTAAAGGTAAAGAGCTATTTGCAAAAAAAACAACTGTTCGAACGTTTTTTGCGCGTTTCGACGATGTTTACGCCCAAAACTCTGCCAACAGCTCCATATCGCAGGCTATTTATTGGCTTTGGAAGCCGAGAGCTTTAATTCATCAGGGTAGGGGAATACGTCGGCAAAATGTCCTTTAGCCACTTGATCTTGCCAGTGCTGCCAATAGCTAGCGTCAAGTAAATCTGCGTGGTGTTTCATAAATGCCTCGCGATAAACAGGGTTAGCAAGAGCAAAAGTTGCCAATTCCTCTGGAAAAACATCACCTGGCGCCACGGAGTACCATGGTTCCGCGGCAAATATTTGTTCTTCAGTAACGGGCTCTGGCTTCACACGAAAGTTAACTTCATTCATATAGGTAATTTCGTCATAGTCGTAAAATATCACTCGCCCATGACGGGTTACGCCGAAATTTTTAAGCAACATATCCCCAGGAAAAATATTGGCGGCAATGAGTTGTTTGATGGCCATACCATAACCATTCATAGCGTGCTCAATTTCTTCCTGATTCGCTTTGGCTAAATACAGATTGAGTGGTGTCATGCGACGCTCAATGTATAAATGCTTGATGATAATAAGGTCATCTTCAAAGCAAATACTGGATGTGGCCACTTGCTGAAGTTCGCTCAATAGTTCATCAGAAAATCGGTCGCGTGGAAATGCAACCTCCGAGTATTCCATCGTATCGGCCATGCGACCAACCCGATCATGAAGTTTAACTAAGCGATACTTAGTTCTTACATCCGATCGAGTCATTAATTTGCTTGGCGCAAACTTATCTTTGATGAGTTTAAATACATAAGGGTATGAAGGTAGCGTAAACACTGACATCACCATACCTTTAATGCCTTCGGCCAACTGAAATTTGTCATCGCTCTTATTTAAATGATGCAAAAAATCGCGATAAAACTGTGTTTTCCCTTGTTTATGGTAGCCAATAGCTGAATAAAGGTCAGCACGCGTTTTGTGTGGGATTAAGTTTTGTAAAAAGTCGACCAGCGCTTGTGGATGGGGGCAATTAACAAAAAAATAGGCTCGGGCAAAACCAAATACTACCGCCATATTTGTGCTGTCGGTTAAGAGCGCATCAAGTGTTAGTCCTTGAGCGTGGCTATTTATGATTGGAACAATAAAGGGAGTTTCTCCTTTCGGTGAGATAACCCGACCAATCAAATAAGCCCCTTTATTGCGATAAAACACGTAATCTAAAATATCAATTGTTAAGTGGGCCTCTTCAAAGCGCGTATTGGGTGATTGTTTCGCAAATGCGCGAATCAAGGCATTAATATCCGCTTTAAGGTGAGCAAACGGCACATTAAAGCCAGCGTGTCGAACAATGTCTTCAACAGTTTGAAACATGCCTTTTTCGTTTGGGTAATAGCGGCGATAAATGCGCGGTTTGGGGGAAGCAGGGCGTGCTTTACTTGATTCAACAAAAATAAAGGCATTGTGGTAATACTTCCGCTCGAACAAATGACAGAAGACAGAATTATAAAAGCTCTCTGCTAGTTCAGATTGTGGGTGTTGTTGCAATAGATTTAAGTACTCAGTTTTCACCTGTTGCCACAGCATGACGTTGAGCGCGGTGATGCGAAAATCATTCTTGATGGTTGTGAGGGTTTCTGTGACGCGTAGATCGTAATAATCAGTGCGCGCACGTGCAGCGAGTTGCACTTCATGCCATTGTCGCTGTTCAAAGCGGGTTTGTGCAGTACGTGTGATCTCACTGAATAGGTAAATATGCCGTTCAAAGCCGTTTAAGATCGTTTTTGCCAGCGCAATTGCAAGGTTTTTCATGCCAATTTCACAGAGGTTTTTGCCCAAGCTTAGTGGAAATTCACGTTAACAATCGAACAATTTTCACAAATACTGGGCATAAATTACAGTGATATAGCATGAACAATAGGGTATGGCTTGCTATTGCGCGCGCTGACAACTAAAATTACGCGGTTTTTTAGTCTGTAATTTAGTAGTTCAAACATATGCGTGTAGCCGATTTTTCATTCGATTTACCAGAGGAGCTTATTGCTCGATATCCAAAAGCTGAGCGTAGCTCGAGTCGTTTGATGGCACTCGAAGGCAATAGCGGTGGTATTGAGGACCTTCAATTCACTGCCATACTCGAGAAAGTCAATGCGGGGGATTTATTAGTATTTAATAATACGCGAGTAATACCCGCGCGCATGTTTGGTAAAAAGGCAAGTGGTGGCAAAGTCGAAGTATTAGTTGAACGTTTACTTGATGAACATCGTGTATTGGCGCATATTCGCGCGAGTAAATCGCCTAAAATTGGCACTGAGATTGTGTTGGAAGACAAAGTCACGGCGACAATGGTGGCACGCCACGATGCATTATTCGAGCTGCATTTTCAGGGAGAAGAAAATGTGTTGTCGATACTGGAGGAAATTGGCCATATGCCATTACCTCCTTATATTGATCGTCCCGACGAAGATAGTGACAAAGAACGCTATCAAACAGTCTTTAACGAAAAGCCAGGCGCTGTAGCTGCGCCAACGGCTGGCTTGCATTTTGACGATGAACTACTCGCTAAGCTGAAAGCAAAAGGAGTAAATCTTGCTTTTGTAACATTGCATGTAGGAGCTGGCACTTTCCAACCCGTACGTGTTGATGAAATAGCTGATCACATCATGCATGCCGAATATGTAGAAGTACCAGAAGAAGTCGTTCAGCAAATCAATGAGACTAAAGCGGCTGGTAAACGCGTAATAGCCGTTGGTACAACCTCAGTTCGTTCGTTAGAAAGTGCGGCAAAAGCAGCAAAAGCAAAAGGAACACCACTCGCACCATTTTATGGTGACACAGACATTTTTATTACCCCAGGTTATGAATTTGAGGTCGTTGATGCGTTGGTGACCAACTTTCATTTGTCTGAATCAACGCTACTGATGTTAGTTAGTGCGTTTTCAGGCTATGACCACATCATGCGTGCTTATAAACATGCGGTTTCAGAAAAATACCGCTTTTTTAGTTATGGCGACGCCATGTTCTTAACCCGAAAAACAAACTAATTGTAGATACGTCTGCAATGTAATCAACAGAGTGCTACTGGCCTGTTTCGCTGGTGGGCAGAGGATAAAAAATGAAATACCAACTTATTAATAAAGACGGCAAAGCGCGTCGTGGTCGACTTACCTTTGAGCGCGGTACCGTTGAAACACCGGCTTTCATGCCAGTAGGGACTTATGGCACGGTTAAGGGAATGAAAACCGAAGAGATAAAAGAAATCGGTGCTGAAATTATCTTGGGAAATACTTTCCACCTCATGTTACGTCCGGGGACTGACATCATCGAACAACATGGCGATCTACACGACTTCATCAACTGGGATAAGCCGATTCTTACCGATTCAGGTGGTTTTCAGGTATTTAGCTTGGGTGCTATGCGTAAGATCTCCGAAAAAGGTGTAGAGTTTCGCTCACCAGTTAACGGTGAAAAAATCATGCTGACACCGGAACGCTCAATGGAAGTGCAGCGTAGCTTAGGTTCAGATGTGGTCATGATTTTTGACGAGTGTACGCCATACCCCGCAACGCACCAAGAAGCAAAAGATTCTATGGAGATGTCTCTTCGTTGGGCGCAACGCTCGAAAGATGCACATGGGGATAACCCTTCAGCACTTTTCGGCATAGTACAAGGTGGTATGTATGAAGATTTGCGTGAAGTGTCAGTAGAAGGGCTTAAAGCTATTGAATTTGACGGCTATGCGATAGGTGGTTTGTCGGTTGGCGAACCAAAAGAAGACATGATCCGTATTTTAGATCATACCACGCCCTTGATTCCAGCAAACAAACCCCGATACTTAATGGGGGTGGGCAAACCAGAAGATTTAGTTGAAGGTGTGCGCAGAGGCATTGATATGTTTGACTGCGTGATGCCAACACGAAATGCCCGCAACGGCCATTTATTTGTAACCACTGGCGTTGTTAAGATACGCAACGCGAAAAATAAAACAGATACAGGGCCATTAGACGATCAATGTGACTGCTACACCTGTAAGAATTATTCTCGCGCTTATTTACATCATTTAGATAAGTGTAATGAAATCCTAGGATCGCAGTTGAACACGATACATAATCTACGTTTTTACCAGCGAGTCATGAAAGGTTTGCGTGATGCGATTGAGCAAGGTAAATTAGATGAATTTGTTAGCGAGTTCTATGCACTAAGAGGCTTGCCTGTGCCGCCATTAGCAGGCTCTGAATCAGCGCAAACAGCAGCTGAGTAACGTATTAATAGCCGTTAAAGCCAATGCTTTAACGGTTTTAACGTATTTTTAAAATTTTAATAAGAAGTATAAGAGGAAATTATGAGTTTATTTATTAGTCAAGCACATGCCGCGGCAGGTCCAGCACCACAAAGTGGTGGTATGGAAATGATCATCATGCTTTTAGTGTTCGGTTTGGTGTTTTACTTTATGATTTATCGTCCACAAGCTAAGCGTGTTAAAGAGCATAAAGGATTGATGGAAGCATTGTCTAAAGGTGATGAAGTATTAACTCAAGGTGGTTTGGTAGGTAAAATCACTAAAGTATCAGCTGAGAAAGATTTTATCGTTGTTAGCATTGCAGAAGGTACAGAAGTAACCGTTCAGAAAGCGGCTGTTAGTGCTGTTTTACCGAAAGGAACGATGAAAAGCCTTTAATCGAACAACAACATTCTAAGGAATAATTGTGTTAAACCATTCTCCGTTATGGAAAAAGCTAATGGTGCTTTTCGTCATTATAGTTGGGACGCTGTATGCGTCACCAAACTTGTATGGCGAAGACCCAGCAGTACAAATATCAGGTCTGCGTGGCGTTGAAGCAAACGCAAGCACGTTAGATACAGTGAAGTCACAATTGGATGAGCAACAAATTAGCTACACCAGTGTGTCTCTTGAAAATGACCAAGTGTTGATAAAATTCGCGGATACTGAAAATCAACTGAAAGCCCGCGATTTACTTGATAATAATATTGGCGACAAATACTCAGTTGCGCTTAACTTAACGCCGGCAACGCCAGATTGGCTAGCAAGCATTGGCGGTGTGCCAATGAAGTTAGGATTGGATCTTAGCGGTGGTGTAAGCTTCACGATGGAAGTAAACATGAATGAAGCCGTTAACAAAGCGCAAGAAGGCATGGTAGGCGACTTTAGAAATGACTTACGTGGCGAAAAAATTCGTTATCGTGGAGTGAAAAAAGTTGGCGGCAGCATCGAAATTCAGTTTAGAAATGCAGAAGACTTAGATACAGCTGAATCGTTTCTTAAAAAGCGTTATCGTGATTTCTTGTTTGTTGATAATACTGACACATTAACTTTGTCTGCAACGATGACAGATCAAAAGTTGAAAGAAATCCGCGAATATGCACTTCAACAAAACATTACCATTATTCGTAACCGTGTAAATGAACTCGGTGTTGCAGAGCCATTGGTTCAACGTCAAGGCCAGAAAAATATCATTATCGAATTACCGGGCGTTCAAGACACTGCGAAAGCAAAAGAGATCTTAAACGCAACGGCAACGATAGAGTTTCGTATGGTAGATAGTGACGGTGATTTAGGTAGCGCACTAAATGGCAGAGTACCTGCAAGTTCACAGCTATTGTATGAACGCAATGGTACGCCAGTATTATTGAAAAAGCGTATTATGCTTACCGGCGATCATATCGTTGATGCAAACTCTAGTTTTGATGAATATAATCGCCCGCAAGTAAATATTACACTTGATTCGCCTGGTGGAAGTAAATTCTCTAATGCAACTAAAGACAACATTGGTAAGCCGATGGCAACTGTCTTTATTGAGTATAAACCGACAGATCGTGTTGACGCAGATGGCAACACAATCTTTGAAAAAATTGAAGAAGTTATTAGTGTTGCAACCATCCAAGCACGTTTGGGTAAGAGCTTCCGTATTACTGGTGCTGGCAGCCAAGCAGAGGCACATAGTTTAGCGCTACTATTGCGTGCAGGTGCTTTGATTGCACCAATTCAAATAGTTGAAGAGCGTACTGTTGGTCCTACGTTAGGTGCAGAAAATGTTGCATCGGGCTTCCAAGCGATCATGGGCGGCTTTGCTTTAGTCTTCATCTTTATGTTGTTTTACTATCGCGCATTTGGTGTGGTAGCAAACCTTGCCTTAACTGCAAACCTTATTTTGATTGTTGGTGTTATGTCGATGATCCCAGGGGCAACATTAACACTACCAGGTATGGCCGGTATTGTACTAACGGTTGGTATGGCTGTTGATGCCAATGTGCTGATATTTGAGCGTATTCGTGAAGAACTACGAGCAGGAAAATCAGTACAGCAAGCGATTCATCAAGGTTATGATGCGGCATTCTCAACAATACTTGATGCGAATATCACAACATTAATCGCGGCCATTATCTTATTCGCCGTTGGGACTGGGCCTATTAAAGGTTTTGCGGTCACGTTATCTATCGGTATTATTACGTCAATGTTCACAGCGATCGTTGGTACGCGTACTATTGTAAACAGTGTTTGGGGCGGTAAACGCCTTGAAAAGCTGCCAATCTAGGTGAAGTTATGCAATTAATTAGATTTAAAGAAACTGTCAATTTTATGAGCTATCGCAAGGTGGCAATGATATTCAGTGTTTTGTTAATGCTAGCTTCGATCGCATCGCTTGCTGTTAATAAACTAAATTTTGGCCTAGATTTTACAGGTGGTACTTTGATCGAAGTTGGCTTTGATCAAGCGGCCGAACTGAATCAAATTCGCCAAATTATGGATGCTAATGGCTTTGATGATGCCGTGGTTCAGTTTTATGGTAGTAGTCGTGAAGTAGGCATTCGATTAGCACAACGTGACGGTGTAAAAGCTGAAATGTTGGGCAATCAGGTGTTAGACATTCTCAGAGAAGGTACCGGACAAGATCTCGAAATGCGTCGCATAGAGTTTGTTGGCGCGAGTGTCGGCGATGAGTTAACCGAGCAGGGTGGCCTTGCGATGTTAACAGCACTGATTTGTATCTTAGTATACGTTGCGTTTCGCTTCGAATGGCGTTTCGCACTAGGTTCAGTATTCGCACTATTCCACGATGTTTTATTAACGCTTGGGTTGTTCTCGATTTTAGGTCTTGAATTTGACTTAACGGTTCTTGCAGCGATTTTAGCGGTTATCGGTTATTCACTTAACGATACCATTGTTGTATCAGACCGTATTCGTGAAAACTTCAGAAAAGTACGAGAGGGTGGCTCTGAAGAGATTATCAATATTTCTTTAACGCAAACGCTTAGCCGTACCTTCATTACGTCATTAACGACATTGTTGGTATTGATCGCATTGTTCTATCAAGGTGGCGCACTAATCCATGGTTTTGCGACTGCATTACTATTTGGTGTGTTCATTGGTACTTACTCTTCGATTTACGTTGCCAGCTCGATAGCTTTATCACTTGGTGTTTCAAAAGAAGATCTCATTCCAGAGGTCATCGAAAAAGAAGGCGAAGACCAAGAAGCAATGATGCCATAATTGCTTCATAAGTTTACGCGCACAAAGCCAGTCATATCGACTGGCTTTTTTATGTTCAGGACGAACGGTATGACGCAGTGCCATGGATGGCAAGGAGCGTCGATGTTCAGGACGAACGGCATGACGCAGTGCCATGGATGGCAAGGAGCGTCGATGTTCAGGCCTCGTTAAATCCTGAGCCTGTCGAAGGGCGGCAAGCTCAGGATTGGTCGGTTCCTGTATGACGCGTCCTTCGGTTGCTTCGCACTCAGGATGCACGGGGCTATATGGATGGCAAGGAGCGTCGATGTTCAGGCCTCGTTAAATCCTGAGCCTGCCGAAGGACGAGTATATTCATTCATCTTAAGCCTGACGAATGGCGCGCTCAGTCCGAAGGTTGCAGTTTAGGTGGTTAGAAAATTCCGTTCACACTGAGTAGGGGAACGACGTATCGAAGGGTGTTCGAAGAGTAATTTGCCATCTCGTAAGAATCGCAACGGCTTAATAGGAGCGCTTTGTGATTGTTTTATCTAAAAATTTTCAACCAAAAACCTAATGTACGAAAATTTACGTAAATAAAGCTTTTCTTTATTAACATCCTTTAGTACTATTACTCTAATCTTGACTGTCGCAACAAGTTTAATGCTCTTTCGACAGGATCGTTGTTTAATTTTTTATATTTTTGTGCTTCCCTTACAAGAATAGCTTTGCCGCGTATCTCACGCGGCTTTTTTTTGCCTGCATTTTTAACAAATGGAGTCGCTATTATTCAATTTCAGCCAACAATATCTCTTATCACTTTCGCGATGTTTATGTTGTACTCTTCACCTTTCACTGAAGCGATGATTTCGATAGGTTCAACAGTTAAATCGATCGATTTTGGTGAAATCTTACAATTGAGCTTCAAGCTGTAAAATACCTTTACGATAGGCTTTAATGGTTCTTCACGATTCCCTTCTATCACAATGGCAAGCATTTCGCTGCTAAGTTTAACGAGGGAGCCAACGGGGTTTACCCCGATATACTTAATGAATTTTTGTACAAGATCTTGGTCAAACAACTCGTTTTGGCTAATCAAATAACGGAGGGCTTCAATGGGTTGTACACCTTTTTTATATGCACTGTCGCCGGTCATTGCATCGTAAACATCAACTATGGCGATCATTCGAGAGAGTTTCGAAATTTTGTCTTTGCTAATCCCTCTGGGGTAACCACTACCATTTAATCGCTCATGATGATTCACCACCATATCGATTATAACGGGCGCATCAAAGCCATCGCGTTTACAAATATCATAGCCCCATACAACATGCTTCTTAACAACAGTCATCTCGTTGTTAGTTAAAGTGCCTGGCTTATCAATGATTCCTTTCGGAATTTTGGCGGTGCCAACGTCATGGAGCATAGCGCCCAACGTGATTTGTTCAACGACTTCCTTTTTAATGCCTAAAAACAAGCAAAAACCACACATCAAAACGCCACTGTTTATAGAATGTTCCCATTGGTAAGTAGAATGATGGCGAATGCGGGTGAGTATGGTCATGGCATATTCGTTTCTCGCTACAGATTCAGTGATCTCTCCAGCGAGTGTGCTAATGGCTTCAGGCGTTAAGTTTTGCCCAGCAGATGCGTTAAGAAACATTTCTTTAACGTGCTCTGTTGCCTCATCATAAATTTCACATGATCGGGCAAATTCATCTTCAACATTTTGGCTAAGTGGTGGGGCTTCATCATTTGCTGCGGCTTTTTTTCGTGCGGGTGGTTGATTGGCATCTGAAGAAGTTCGCGCTTCGTTTAGCGCACTTTCATAGGCAACAACGAGACTAGCAACGCCTTGTTGCCTTAGCTGCTTTATTGTTTCAGCAGACTTTACCAAGCCACGTGTTTTGACTTTATACTGGCTGTTGTTCCATACAACATCTTTAACGTACATCCCTATCTCTAATTCGTCGATTGTGATGGTTTTAAACATAGAATGTACGGCCTTGAATATTATTTTTATTATAGATGAGTATTTGTACCACGTTTTCACATTTTTACAATGCTGTAAGAATTAGTACATAAAACTTACATATTTCTAAAACATTTCTGTCATTTAACCGCACTAAAGTATGCGCAGTTTTTTAATCACATATAACTAAAATATTGCTGTCTTGGGAGACAATGATGGAATTAAAGAAAGCTTTTAAAGTGTCTGCAATTGCGAGTGCACTAATTTTAACTGCCTGTGGTGGCGACATTAAGGTTCAGCCGACAACGATCGATAACTCTGTTGACAATAGTGTAACAAACCCAGGTGGTGGTACTGTTACTCCTTCGTTCGAATGTGCTTCATATACACAAAACGGTTCAACTTTATCAGGTGCGGTTAATGGTGATGATTGTGTTTACTCGACAACTTTTGCATCTGATTTAAAAGAAATCACTAGCGACTTATACGTTCCTTCGATTCCAGGACGTCATATTTTCCAAGGTAGCTTGTTTATTGGGGCTGATTATGCGCCGGGCCAAGAATCAAATATTCCTGCTGTAGGTTCTACATTGACGATTGAGGCAGGTAGCACGTTGGTCTTTTCGAGTAATGATGATTACCTACGCGTAGCGCGTGGTTCACGTATTATTGCTGAAGGTACGGTAGATAAGCCGATCATTTTCACGTCAAATGAAGCCTTTGATGACTTAGATACTGTAGGTGAAGGCCCGAAATATCGCGACTGGGGTGGGATCATGATTAATGGTCGTGGTATCAACAACAAGTGTACAACAGCAGAGCGCGAAGCAGATACATGTAGCCAGAAAACGGAAGGTGCGGTGTCATACTATGGTGGTAACATCGAAGATGATAACAGCGGTATCTTGAAGTACGTTGGCATTCACTACGCAGGCTCAGGGCCTAAGCAAGCTGGGGCGGGTGATGACTTGAACTCGTTGTCATTATATGCGGTAGGTTCGGGCACAACGATCGACTACATTCATATTCACGAAGGCTATGATGACGGCGTTGAAGCATTCGGTGGTAGTGTAAACATGAAGCACTTAGTGTTAACACACAACCAAGATGACTCAGTTGACTGGGATGAAGGTTATACAGGCAAAATTCAACACGTGTTAGTAAAGCATGGTAACCAATTAGGTAACCGTGGTTTTGAAACTGACGGTGCTAAGTCTTCGCCTGCTGGCCAAGGTGACACAGATGAATCTGCATCAAACGTTATGGTTGCGAACGTTACTGTATTAGCTAACGATACAAGCAGTATTCGTGATGATGATGCGTCACGTGGCATCATGTTACGCGAATGGGGAATGGCGAAGCTTTATAACCTACTTGTGACTAACACAGGTACAGAAGGTTCACACCAGTGTTTCGAGCTAAATGATGAGAAAGACAAAGTAGATGCAGACGGCGTTATTGCAAATGCTAATGCAGGTAAAATCGTTGTTGAAGGTTCAATTGTCGCTTGTGGCATTAACTTCAAGAACCCTAAAAACAACCCTAGCTTTGACTTAGCGACATGGTGGGCTGCGCAAGGAAATTCAGCGCTTACACCTAGCCACATAGTTTACGCTACTGATGGATATCGTACAGCACTTCAAATGACAGACTCTGACGGTAATGCTGTTGAAGTTGCAGCGCCAG
Source organism: Thalassotalea fusca (assembly GCF_053485835.1). Lineage (NCBI taxonomy): Bacteria > Pseudomonadati > Pseudomonadota > Gammaproteobacteria > Alteromonadales > Colwelliaceae > Thalassotalea > Thalassotalea fusca. The sequence goes on along the minus strand of NZ_JBQRUN010000006.1, from coordinate 12,739 downwards.
TTGATGTAAATGCAATTGACCCTTGGTTTGACCAAGTGGACTATGTAGGTGCTATTTCTGAAGCTGATACGACAAGCGATTGGGCAAAATGGGTTGATATGGCAATGCAAGTTGCTGCTGACTCAAGCTTTGCTTACTAAGCGATAGTTCATATTCGTACTGGTTATTAGGTAAAGGCACTAACATGTTTTAGTGCCTTTATCGAAATATGAATTATTTCTTATTTGAGGTAAATTGACATGAACACCAAAAATAATCGCTTTAACTTGAATAAGTTAACCTTGGGCCTTGTCGTTGCTTTTGCTTCTTCTCTTCCTTCACTTTCAAATGTAGCTATTGCGCAAGAAGATGATCAGGCAATTGAAGAAGTCGTTGCGGTTGCATCACGCTTACAAGGCAGCGCCGCTGCGGTCGTAGAAGAGCGTAAACAACAAGCATTTGTTGCCGATATCATGGGCGCAGAACAAATTTCTCGTTCAGGCGATAGTGATGCGGCATCGGCATTACGCCGTGTGACAGGTTTGACACTCGTTGACGGCAAGTATATCTATATACGTGGTTTAGGTGAGCGTTACTCTAGTACACGCTTAAATGGCGCAAACGTGCCTAGCCCTGACTTAACACGTAATGTCATTCCATTAGACATCTTTCCTTCAAGCATCATTGAAAGTTTGTCGGTACAAAAAGCATTTTCACCGAACATGCCTGCAGCATTTGGTGGTGGTAACGTAGACATTCGCACGAAAACGATCCCTAAAGAGTTCTTTTTTGATGTAGAAGTGTCTGTGGGCAAAGATTCAGCATCATCTGATGGATTCACTTATGCAGGTGGTGGTGATGACTGGCTAGGATCCGACGATGGTAGTCGCGTATTGCCTGCTACAATTTCTGCGGCATTTGACCGTTATCAAGCAGATTTCTCTATCGATAATATTATCAAAGTTGAGAACAACATTGGCGGTGGAAATTTATCAGCCGATGAAGCTCGCGCCATTAATAAAGGGCTTGCCAAATCGTTAAACCGCGATCAGGCGATTACCAAAGAGTCGTTAGACCCTAAATTCGGTGGCACAATCGCGTTTGGTAATTCGTTTGATGAATCAATGTTTGGCGGAACTTGGGGCTTCTTAACATCTTTAAGTTATGACAACGATTGGACACATGCTAAGCAAACGAGTGGTAAAACTGCTGATGGTGCGGGCAACAATGACTGTCAAAGCGCTGTTACCATTGCTTGTTATGACCGATTCGACGACAGTGAAAAAACGACGAATGAAATAAAACTTAATGGCATATTTAACTTAGGTTATGAAGTAGGCAGCCATAAAGTGTCGATGTCGAATATGTTTTTACGCAATACTGAAGACGAAGTTGAAGTTTCTCTTAGTCAACAACCAGACAACGAATTAACATTCGAAGATGGCAAAGTAACGCGTACACACACAACTAAATTTGAAGAGCGTGAACTACGTGTAATGCAGTTTCTTGGTCAGCACACGTTTAGTGATTACTGGGGAGTTGGTTTTGATTGGCAATACACTGATTCAACGGCAACCACTGATATTCCTAATGCTACCAGCTTAAAAGTACAGGATGTCTTTGATAATGGCGCATACCAAGAAAGCCGCGCTTTAGAAGTTACTAACCTGAATACACACAGCTTTGTTGAAATGGAAGACGACGTAGAGTCGTATGGCTGGAATGCTAGTTTGCCTGTGTTCACATCGGACTATGAGCTAGAGCTAAAAGTTGGCGGTGATTTCCTCGAAAAAGTACGTGATTATCGCACCGACGTATTTAGCTTCAACTTCAATGAAAGTGTGGCTCTTAACACTAATGCAGCCGATGTGCTTGGTATTGGTGGTGCGTTTACGGATAGCTTTATTGACAGTACAGATTTTGATTTTGTCTTTAGCGAGCCGAAAACAGATGATTACCTAGCGGCACAAATGATTGATGCTTACTATGGCTCATTTGATTTAGTTATTGATCAAAAATGGCGTTTTAGTGGCGGTATTCGTTGGGAAGAGTTCAAGCAATCTTCACTGGCGTTTTCTCGTCAAATATACAGCGTGACTGACTTTAACGATATATTCTCTCAAGAAAATATTGAGAATAGCGTGATGCGTGAAGACGATACATTTGGTGCATTAGCTATGACGTATTTGGCTGAAAATAGCCAATGGCGTTTAAGCTATGGCGAAACTATCGTCCGTCCAGATTTGCGTGAAGTATCGCCGGTTGAGTTTATTGACCCAATCACTGACTTAAAAACGGTTGGTGCTGAAGGATTGTCATCAAGCCCAATCAAACACTTTGATGCAAGATATGAGTACTACGGTGCCAATGGTAACAACTTCTCGGTTGCTGCCTTCTATAAGGACATAGAAACACCAATTGAGACTAAGTTATTGGTGGGTGACGACTCATATAGCTTAACTTACATCAATGGTGAATCTGCAGAAGTGTATGGTATTGAAGCTGAATGGCTCTATGACTTATCTGCTTTGAGCATGGACGGATTCTTCTCATCGGGTAACATCACGTTGAGTGATTCAGAAACAACGCTGGCAGCCGAAGATGCAGGTACGCAAAACCAAAAACGCCGTATGACAGGCCACTCGGAGTATGTTGTTAACATGCAATTTGGTTACGACTCTGCAAATGGTAACCACAGTGCGTCACTGGTTTACAACGTATTTGGTGAACGTATTCTGGCAGCAGGTGCGGGTGACCGTGGTGACGCGTTTGAACAACCGTTCCACTCACTTGACATGGTTTACACTTACTACCCAAGTTTTGCCAGTACAGTTAAGTTGAAAGTTCAGAATATTCTGGGCGAAGACTTTGAAGTACTACAAGACGATATCGTAGTTAAAAGCCGCGAAATTGGTACCGAAGTTAGCTTGAGCTACAAGTACAGTTTCTAAGCTCAGACTATCAAATTGTGAATAAGGCCACATGTGTGGCCTTTTTTGTTTTCCGGCTTACTGAGGAATAATGTGAATTTTCGATTAGGTTATTTCGTCGTTAGCACCATTAGAAGTTCAGGAGAATATTCGGCGAAACATTCACTTATGTTTACTTTGGTGTTGTGCAAAAAGAAGTTAAAAGCGGGGATGCCGTCAACCGATGTCGTAGTTGCTCTTGGCAGCCCTAACATCTTAAAAACAGCGCCTAATGGCAATGAAGTGTGGGTTTATGACAAGTTTTCTACTGAGCAGGTGTATCAATCGGCCGGTGGAGCACTTGGTTATTTTGCTGGAAATGGTGGTGGCATAGTGACGGAGACGCGAGGCAGCTCTCAAGTAAGCTCAAATACGCTTACTGCTATTATCAAATTCGACGAAAATAGTAATGTAGACACTATTGCATACCATCGAAGCAAGTTCTAAGTGGTGAGTACGTTGATGAAAAATATAATAAAATTTACAAGCATTTTCATCTGTTTATTCGTTGTATCTGGGTGTAGTTCTAAAAAGGCGCCAATGTCGACGCTTGAAATTAGAAGTATCCAGACAAAAGAGTATGACAGTACGAGCCAGTTGATGGTTTATAAAGCGTTAATCAATGCGTTGCTTGACCGAGGTTTCATTTTAAAAGCGTCTGATTCCCAAGCGGGTGTTGTTTTAGCCAATAGCACGTCAACGCAGCTCAATGGTGGTGAGGTGGTTAGCAAGGCGATCGCTACTTACCTAACGTTAGGTCTAAATTGGGTATTTGGTGACAATAATTTTGAAGATACATTACTCATTGATGTTTCAGCTAATGTGACGCAATTGGCCGGTATAACTAAGGTGAGAATTAACGCTGTTGCTAAACATATGAACAGCGAGGGTGAAATTATTGACTCTCAAATGATCATTGAGCCGCAGCATTACAATGCTATTTTTGAACAAATTGAAAAATCAGTGTTCTTAGAACAGAATTTGGACGTTTGATCTGCATGAAATAATAGCCGGTGCACATACAAAATGAAGAAATCATTTTATCTTGTGAGTGACTTTTACAAACGATGAGAAGATCATCCGGCTATTATTCTTTCATTATTTGTTGTGTTGTTAATATTCTGTTATTGTAGCGCAAAAATTAATGCTGGGATGCAACGAAACAATGAACAAAATCTTATTAACTATTCTTTGGCTTACCTCTATAGCGATCGCTGTATACGCAGGAAAGCAACTAAATACTCAATCAGCTAATCCAATTGAACTTTCACATTCAACATCCTCTGTCGCAAGTTGTCCTTCGACTGTTTCCAAATCTGTTGTTAAACCTGAACGATCGGCCTCGGTTGGCAAGTTGTGTTTGTTAGAACAACAACTGGCAAAAGCCAGTGTTAGCGATGTTGTGAATGATTTCCTTGATGCGCAAAAGTCGTCTGGCTCGATTGGGCTTGGAATGGAAGCGCAAATGAAATTTTATGTTGCGTTAAGCCAAATGAGTGAGGCTGAATTAGCGCACGCGCTAGATTTGGCTAACCAACATGGCAGTGATATGGAAAAAATTCAAATACTATCTACCATCCTTACAGAGTATGCGAAAATTTCGCCTCAGAAAGCCTTGAGATTTGTCGACAAAGAAATGCATGGCAATCAGTATACTTATATCGCAAGTAGTGTTGTGGTTAGTGCATGGGCAGTACAAGATCCTGATGCCGCATTAGCATGGTTTGTTGAGATGAGTAGTGCTAAGCAAAATAAAGCGGAAAAGTTCGCGCAAGATATCGCGTCGGTTTCAATATTTAGTGCTATGGCGAGAAAAGATATGAACTACGCTTTGAGCCAAATTGCCAATGTGCCGCAAGAAGAGAATATCTTAGCTAGCGTCGCAATGGGGATTACACAAGCAGTTGATGAAGATACAGATTTAAATCATGTATTAAATGAACTAAGCGCTTTCAATAGCCCTGCGATGGTAAATATGGCCATTAATCATTTAGTGACAAGAAAGCCCGAAGAAGTAGCAATGTGGCTTGATCAACAGGAAAGCTCCAAAGCTGTGGATAGCAATAGATTAACCGTCGTCAATCAATGGGTAACCTCTGAGCCAGATCAGGCAATGGCTTGGTTTCTCGCTGATAAAGAAGGAAAAGCGCGTGAGTCAGCCATTAACGATGTTACCAGGCATTGGGGAGCGAGGTCGCCAGCACAAGCTTTGGCTTGGCTGAACAAGCAAGAAAACATTAATACCGCTCAAGCGACTGAAAATGTCATTAATAATGCAGCCTATACTAACCCGAGCTTTACTGCAGAAAACCTTCACCGAATCACTGATGAAAAGAGTAGAAAAGCAATATCTGAGCGGTTGGTAGGCTGGTTTTATAAGCAAGACAAAGAAGCAACACTCGCTTTTATTGAAAGTTCGCCGTTTAGAGAGTCGTTAGAGCAAAAATTAGCGGAGCACAAAAAAGAGCAAGGGTATAACTAGAGCGTGTTGACCTTTGCTGTTCATTTTTGCAGCTGACAGTTTAGCATTTAGACTAGGCAGAGCCTTCGTCGTGTAGTTAATCTCGGCTTTGGCATCCTGCGTCGCTCTACCTCCTGCATCCATGCAGTCGTCCTCAAGTAAGGCGATAACACAGTATAAATGCCAAACGGGTGCTTCAATTGATCGCGCTTTGCTAATTGTTGCCTACATGGATGTAGGTACTTAGCGATAGCAGGACGCGGTAGCTGTGCTCGATTTTGACAACGAACAACTATGTTACAAACCGAGCGCCGCGATCAAAGCACGCTCAATTGAACAAAATTTGTACCTCAAAGATCAACACGCTCTAATCAATATTGAAAGGATGTTGAAAGGGCGGTAACAGCTTACTTCGAAAAATACCGCCCAATTTATCACCCTCCTTGACTCAAGTGATTAATGAAACACTTCACGACTAAATCTGAGGTGTTTGCCATTTGCCATCATTGAAGCAAAATGGTCACGTTCTATCGCGAGCACTGTTTTATGATCGCCCGCTTCTAAATAGATTCGCTCTTGTCCGTCCAACATTTCATCACACACATACGACATGTTATATGCTTCAGCTACAGGTGGAATGGCACCATGCTCACAATCTTCAAATAATTTATAAACATCTTGCTCTTTCATTAACTGGTAAGAACCCATCAGTTCGTCATTTAAAGCAGACAAACTAATCTTGTTTTTCGCTGGCAAGATGGCCATTACTTTACGATCTTCGTGATCTTGTAGTACGACAGCTTTCGCTAACTGTTGTGGAGGAACTTGCGCATTGATTGCGGTACCGATAGAGCTGTTGCTATGGTAGTGCTCAATGGTTTGATAGGGGATATGTTTAGCATCTAAATACTGCGCTAATCTTTTGGACATCGTCATAATAGCCTCCAGTAGAGAAAATGACTTATACAAAGTATAGAGCCATTTGTCAGTATTGCGAGTTACCGGCGATGTACTATTGGACGTGTGCCTTTACGACATTAATAGATCGCTTTGTCGATTCGACCGTTGTGTGTTGATTCAACTTTGAGCGGGTGTTTGATGTCTTTCCATGCTGTCACTTTACCGCCTTTATTCAGGTGGAAAAATTCACGGTCAGGCATTGGCAAACATAGGAAATTTGCAAGGCGTTTCATATCATCTGCATTGCTGATATCGATTGTGAGTAAACGATTTGTATATTGTGGGTGTTGTTGTGTGAAAAAGTGCTGGATTGATTGTTGATGCGCTAAGTAACAATGCCCAAGAAAGTTATCGTCGTTTATGTTTTCCAATGTAAATGGCGAAAATATGGTTTGATAACAACGCTTAATATGCGGATTAAAGCCACCATCCTCGCGTGTAACATTGATAAACATCCGATTTAACAACTGTTTAATTGATGGTAACCAAGGCTCAAGCGATCGCGTTAAATAGATAAACTGAGCATCTGGGTAATCGAATGCTAGTTTTTCAAAGTCACAAAATATTGGTGTATCGGCAATCACCTGGGCATCTGCAATTGTCTGCTTCGTATAAGCCGTGTGAGCGGTGGTAAAACCAAGCTCAAGCATAGTAGCACATAAGCTGGTTGTGCCTGTTCTGGGTAATCCAATGACAAAGATTTTGTTCGGCATGCAGAAAATATTACTTGATTAAGTACGCGTGATTGCTAAGTGCCGCTGATTATCTCAATATCAAGGTTGTCATTCAATGTTCACTCGCTTGTCACATTAACAATTTATCTTCTTATTTTACCAAATTGTCGATTTCTTTCATTTTGAACCTTGTCATAAATCTAGAGGTTAAGCGTAAGATTTTCGTCACTTTTTTGTCATTTAATAAAGCTGCAAAGTTACTGAAACATAAGTGTCACAAATTCACCTTAAACTTGTCCGCAAATTATTAGTTAGGTGAATACCTTCGCCCAAAGGAAAGGCGGAAGTATGAGCCGTTTGCATATTTGCCAAGCCAATTATTAGGGTTTTACTATGAAATTGTCCAAACTGGCGCAAGCGAGCATATTGTTTAGTGCATCCTTGTCGTTTTCTGGAATTACGGCTGCCATTCAGCCACAAAGTTCTGAGCTTAATCGTGTTGTGACTGAAGGAAAAAAAATTAACGAGTCTGCGAATAAGTCGCAACAGCGAGTTGATGAGCTAAGTGATCAAATTCAATCAAAGCTACAACAGTTTAAAACGGTTAATAAAGAAATAGATGGTTTGAATGTCTACAACCGTCAGATGCAGGCACAAATCGACAACCAGCTACAAGAACTTCGCCAGTTAGCGGTTTCTATGGAACAAGTCAGTATTATTGAACGCCAAGTTTCGCCACTAATGGCGCGAATGATAGACACACTATCTTCATTTGTTGCACTTGATATGCCTTTCCTTCCTGAAGAGCGCAGCAATCGAATTGCTGACCTTAAATCAATGTTAACGCGTGCAGATGTCGCTGTTTCAGAAAAGTTTCGCCGCGTACTCGAAGCTTATCAGGTTGAAGTTGAATATGGTCGCACAATCGAAGCTTACAGTGGTTTATTAACGCTTGATGGTCAAGAACGTGACGTAGACTTTCTACGTATTGGCCGAGTTGCTTTCGTTTATCAAACACGTGATGGTAAGCAACTTGGGATGTGGGATCAAACGAGTGGGGGCTGGCAACCTTTGCCTGCTGAGTATCGCACGCAAGTAAGCAAAGGTCTTCGCGTTGCTCGTAAGCAAATAACACCAGATTTAATCGTTGTGCCAGTTGCACAAAATTCTGCCGAATAAACTGAGCATAAGGATAACTATCATGAATAAACTTACCCAGTTATTTACCCGTGTAGCAATCGTATCAATTGCGACAGCGTCATTACATGCCAATGCGCAACAAGCGGCTAATCTTGACCAATTATTATCACAGCTTAAGCAGGGTCAAATAGCCCAAAGCGAACAAAATAAGCAGCGTGAAGCTGAGTTCAATGCGCGTAAGAGTGAACAAGAACAACTATTGCAACAAGCTTTTTCAACACGAGATCAAGCGATTTCTCTGAGTACTGAGCTGGAAGCACAATTTCAAAACAATGAGCAAGATATTGCGACAAGAACCGAGGCGCTTAATAAGCGTATGGGCGAGCTAAAAGAGTTATTTGGCGTATTGCAGCAAGTAGCGGGTGATACGCGAAGCAAATTTCAAACATCGGTTATTTCTGCGCAAATAGCAGGTCGTGGCGAATTCTTAGATGAATTTGCACAAAGCATGGCATCTACGTCAAAACTAGCATCAATTGAAGAAATTGAGCGTTTGTGGTTTGAACTTCAGCAAGAAATGACAGAGTCAGGCAAAGTACACCGGTTCACGCGTGAAGTGGTTGCAGCAGATGGTTCTAAGGCTAATCAGGAAATCATACGCGTTGGTGGCTTTAATTTGATTTCAGAGGGTAAGTATTTGGAATACATTGATGAAACAGGTTCGGTTGCTGAGCTTATTCGTCAGCCGTCTACTCGTCATTTAAATAGCACAGCAGCGCTATACGGTGCTGATAATAATGTTGTGCCTTTTTCTCTTGATCCAACAGGCGGCTCAATCCTTGGCCTATTAGTACAAGCACCAACAACAGAAGAGCAAGTAGAGCAAGGTGGACCAGTAGGTTATGTCATTCTAGGCATTGGTTTAGTTGGTTTGCTTATTGCGCTAGAGCGTTTTGTTACTTTATTCCTTATCGGCGCTAAAGTTAATCGTCAGCTTAAAGCAGATGTAGCAACCAATGATAACCCGTTAGGGCGCGTAATGATGGTAAAAGACCAGCATAAAGACGTTGATACCGAAACGTTAGAACTTAAATTGTCCGAGCGAATTCTGGCAGAAGTCCCCGTGCTTACGTCTCGTTTGACGCTCATCAAAATTATCTCAGTCGTTGCACCGCTTATCGGTCTGCTGGGTACCGTTACAGGGATGATCAATACCTTCCAAGCGATAACATTATTTGGTACGGGTGACCCTAAACTGATGGCAGGTGGTATTTCACAAGCCCTTGTTACAACTGTTTTGGGCTTAGTTGTTGCTATTCCAATGGTATTTATCTCAACGCTATTAAACACTCGCAGCAGAGGCATTATTAATATTCTCCAACAGCAAAGTGCGGGCATTATCGCCGAGCGCGCTGAGAAAGGAGCGTAAGTCATGGTTTTATTCATCGACCTGATGAATAGCATTCGTGAGTTTATCGACACTGGCGGCCCCATATTGGTCGTCATTGCCGGTGTCATTGGCCTAATGTGGCTGCTGATTTTTGAACGTTTGTACTTCTTTTTGAAAAGCTACCGTGGCATTCGAAATTCGGTAATCGCGCAATGGCAACAAAGAGACGAACGACACTCATGGAATGCTGAGCAAATTAGAACGGCGAATGTTTCACGCATATCAGCGATGTTAAACCAAAACGTTCCGTTGATTCACAGTTTAGTGGTGTTATGTCCACTTTTAGGTTTGCTAGGCACGGTAACGGGCATGATTGAAGTTTTTGATGTAATGGCTATTTCAGGTCACGGTAACGCACGTTCAATGGCTTCAGGTGTGTCGCGTGCAACCATTCCAACAATGGCGGGCATGGTGGGCTCATTGTCGGGCGTATTTATGGTGACGTGGTTACAGCGTACAGCAAAACGTCGTACTGAGTTATTGGAAGATAAGTTACCGATGGCGCACTAAGCGTTTTACGGCATTGGTAAAAAAGTAATAAAAGGTAGAGAAAATGCGTTCTCAATTAGCAAGAGTTTTACAAGAGCAAGAAGAAGCAGAAGAAATTAACATGACCCCAATGCTGGACGTGGTCTTCATTCTGCTTATTTTCTTCATCGTTACAGCATCATTTGTCAAAGAAGCAGGCATCGAAGTGAATCGCCCAGAAGCTGCAACGGCGGTGAAGAAGGAGCGAGCCAATATCTTGGTGGCCATCAGTGATAAAGGTGAAATTTGGATCAACAAACGTCGGGTAGATGTACGTGCGGTACAGGCTAATATTGAGCGGCTGAAAGCAGAAAACCCTCAGGGTACAGTCGTTATTCAGGCCGACAAAAAGGCAACAACAGACGTGTTGATCAAAGTGATGGATTCGGCTCGCGCCGCTGGTGTCTTTGACGTATCAATCGCTGCGCAAGAGGCATAGTCATGTTAGCAACATCAGGACGTTACTTGTTTGGATTGGTGCTGGCAGTATTCGTTACGTTGGCATTGTTGTGGGGTATGCAAGCGCTTATCGCTGGTGGCAGTAATGTATTAACTGAACCACCGCGCGGAAACGTGCTCGATTTCATTCGACTGAAAAAAGAAGAAGTGGTTGCTAAGAAAGAGCGCAAACCACAGAAGCCACCAAAACCGAAAGAGCCACCTCCGCCAATGCAAACGCCACAAATGCAGCAGGCAAACCCGAATGCAGATGCGATTAGCACGAGCTTTGCTGCAGATGTTCAAGCAGATACTGGCCTTAGTGGTGGGTTGAATTTGGACAGTGGTGATGGTGATTATCTGCCAATCGTGAAAGTTGCGCCTGTTTATCCAAGACGCGCACAATCGCGCGGCATAGAAGGTTATGTAATCGTTGAGTTTACCGTGACAAAAAATGGTTCAGTGCGTGATCCAATCGTCATTGAAGCGAATCCTGAACATATTTTTGATCGTGCTGCGCTCGATGCTACAATGAAATTTAAATATAAGCCCCGTGTGGTTGATGGTGTAGCCACTGAAGTGGCGGGCGTACAAAATAAAATCAGCTTTCAAATTGAAGGCTAATTGAGAGGGTACGGAAATGAAAAAATTAGTATTGTTATTACTAACACTAGGTGCTTGCTTCATTGCACCTATAACATTCAGTAGTCAGGTGCAGGCGGCTGATGATTCTGCAAAATCTGCAAGCAAGAGTACGGTGAAAGTGCCTGCAATGCGCAACCGTGTTTATACTCAGTTAGCGAGAGCGCAAAAGGTGGCTGATGATGGTGACCGCGCGGGTGGCTTAGCGATTTTGGATGAAGTGAAAGCGCGCATTGATAGCATGAACAGCTATGAGCAAGCGATGTTGTGGAACTTTTATGGTTTCATGTATTACGCTGACGAAAATATTAGTCAGGCTATCGCCAGCTTTGAAAATGTCGTTGCAGAGGAGGCGATTCCTGAGTCGCTTCGTTTATCAACGTTGTATTCATTGGCACAACTGTCTATGCAGCAAGGTAGTTTTGATCAAACTATCGCATACTTAGATAAATGGCAAAACGCAAACAGTAAGCCGCTAACAGGTAGTCAGTTAATGTTTTTGGCCAACGTTCATTATCAGGCTAAAGATTACAAAGCATCACTGATCTCGGTAAATAAAGCGATAGCATTAGTAGAAGCAAAAGGTGAGCAGCCTAAAGAGAACTGGTTGATATTACAGCGTGCCAATTACTATGAGCTAAAGCAACCTGAAAAAGTGACCGAAGTGCTAGAGCAGTTAGTGCGTTTATACAGTAAACCTGAGTACTGGGTTCAACTTGCTGGCATGTATGGTGAAACGGGTCAGGAAGACAAGCAGCTCGCTATAATGGAATCAGCCTGGCAAGCAGGTTATATCACGAGCGCTCAGCAAATTGTTACATTAGCGCAATTATATCGTTATCATGGTGTGCCATATAAAGCAGCAAATATACTCGAAAGCGCGATAGACAGCGGTGAAGTTGTCGCTAATGAACGCTATCTTGAAATGATAGCAATGGCATACATGGCGGCCAAAGACGACAAAAAGGCTATTCCTGCCTTAGAACAAGCATCAAAAATCGCTGAAAGTGGCAAGTTTGATGCGCAACTGGCACAGTCTTATTTGAATCTTGAACATTGGCAAGATGCCATTGTCGCTGCAGAAAAAGCGCTAGAGCGTGGCGGTGTTAAACGTGTTGGCGATATGCACCTGGTGCTTGGTATGTCACATTTTCATCTCAAGCAATTTGCCGAAGCATTAGATGCGTTTTCTGCGGCGCAATCTTATCAGGAGTCAGCGAAAACTGCCGATCAGTGGTTTAAATATGTTAAGCGTGAACAAGGACAATATGAACGTTTAGCAATGTTAAATTAAACTAATCACTGCGCTACTATTAAGTGTTCGAGGGACATTTAACTGTCCTTCGACAGCTCGTACCTCGCGCTCAGGACGTATATGGTCTCCTCCTGCTGTGCAAGTACTTTTTTGAAATAAACAGATGGCTTACGTATATCCGGCCTGTTTGTTGAGGTTACCCTCTGGCCTTGATGAATCTTTCGCACCCAGCGTCCTCATCGA